>NZ_JBEYYR010000025.1:102830-132406 GCF_040645635.1 Streptomyces sp. NPDC046727 | reverse complement strand
GACTCCGCCACCACACCCGCGACGCCAACCGTCCACTGATCACCCTCGGCATCATGTGATCAACCAGGACACATCACCTGAACGACGCGGCCCTGCGGTGATCCCACCGAACCGAACCGGACTAACGTTCGAGGGAAGGCGCCGCGACCTTGGGCAGGACATTTCCGGGCCGGCCGGCGGTTGCCTGGGGATGGGCGGGCGCGGGAGCGAGGGGCACGGGAGCCAGGGGCGCGGGGGCGAGAGCCGAGGTTGCGGGGGCGGGAGCGAGTGCCGAGGTTGCCGGCGCCGGAGCCGGGGCGGAGGGCGCAGGAGCCGAGGCCGCCGGCATCGAAGCCAGACGCTCGGGCGTGAGAGCCGAGGTTGCCGGCGCCGGGGCGGTGAGCGTGGGAACAGGACCTGCGGGTGTGGGTCGGGGGCGGCGCCTGGTCAGTAGGGGTCGTATCGACGCGCGGAGCCCGTGTCCGCGGCCGTGCAGCAGGCCGAGGGTGATCGCCGCGGCCACGGCGACGAGGTGCTCGCGGCCGGCCAGGTTGGGTACGGCGATGGACTCCCACACCATCGAGCCGCCGGTCAGCGTGAACACCACGGGCGCGCGCCGGATCACCGAGAGATAGGTGAACAGGCCCACGACGGCCGCGGAGGGGCCGGTGTCGAGCACGTGCCCGACCTCGGGCGGCAGCCCGAACCCCCAACAGCCGGGCCCGATGGCGATCATCAGCCGGGCGGTGAAGGTGCCGGCCAGGGTGGTGGCGTAGGCGATCATCAGCGTCCGGGCCCGGCCCAGGGCCAGTTCGGCGAGGGCGAAGGCGAGGAACAGCTGGGTGATGCCCGCCCATACCGGCAGGTCGAGTGCCGGGACGTACAGCGAGACAGGGCTGCGCAGCAGGGCCAGCCACAGCGGCAGGTCGGCCTGGACGCCGCCGAGCCGTCGTACCCACAGCTCTCCCGTGGGGTGCTGGGCGATGTCATGGAAGAACACGACACCGAACGCGGCGACGAACGCCAGCAGCAGCCCGGACAATCCGCGCCGGGCGAGCTGCCGCACCGGGTCGACGACGATGGCGTGCCACTCCCCCCGCAGCGTGCGCACGGTGAACCGGGCGAGCCGCGCGAGCCGCGAGCGGAACCGTGCGGTACGCCCGTCAGTGGTCATGAGGCACGGCAGCCCATCGCCTTCGGCTCCCCCGTCATGCGTATCGCCCCCTTCGCCTCGCTCGCGGCGGTCAGCCCGCGCGAGGCGTTTGCCCGGCATCTGCCCATTTCAGGCGCCCATCGTATCGATGTGCGGATCACGGCCGGATCGCGGCTCTCTGCCGGGGACAGTTCAGCGAGCCGGGCGGTGGGCGTCAAGATCCGCCGCAAAGGCGCGCCGGTGTGGGAAGACCCACAGGTGTACGGCGCGGAAAACAGGGGCCGGGAGGCAACCCGCATCCGAGTTGTTCCGTCCTCCGGTCCTCGCGGTCAACACGCGGAGGCGACTGGCCTGTTACGGGAAGTAATGCGGAACCTTTCTGTTTCGATCACGAACTCTCGTATAGTGACCGCCAGTTCACCACCCAGTGTCACTGCTCTCCCTCCGGAACGTTCCGCCAGTCCCCACCCAGCCGTCTCTGCCGCAAGGACCAGACCGGACCGATGACCGTGCCCACGCATCCCGGCGACCGAGCTTCCCTCCGTACGTTCGTCTCCGCCCTCGCCGTGACCGGTGTGCTGTCGGCGCTCGTGGTCTGCGCGGCCGTGGCGGCGGCGCCGGGCTCGGTGCGCGCCCCGCTCGCCTGGGGCCTGGCCGCGGCAGCGGTCGTGCTCAGCGCGGCGGTGGCCACGGCCGCGCACACGCGGCGGACGGCGCGCGATGCCCGGCGCAGGCTGGAGAACGTCACCCAGGACCTCGGACGGCTGCTCCAGCAGCAGGCCCGTACGACCGAGGAGGCACGCCAGGAGCAGCAGCGGCTCATCGACGAACTCGCTCAGCAGCGCGCGGAGTTCGCGGCCGAGCGGGCCCGTCTGGAGGAGGAGGGCACCCAGGAGCTGGACCGGATCCGGCAGGAGAACGCCCGGCTGGCGGGCGAGTGGGAGCGGGCCCGGCGGGAGCGGGCCACGGCGCTGTCCGCGACCTCCAACGCCGCGGCCCGGATGCAGGCTCTCGCCACGGCCACGCTCGCCGACCTGCGGGCGATGGAGGACCGGCACACCGACGAGGACGTCCTCGCCGACCTGCTCCACCTCGACCACCGCACCGCCCAGGCCGGCCGGCTCGCGGACTCCGTCGCCGTGCTCACCTGGGCGCGTTCGGGCCGCCGGTGGGCGCGGCCGATCGCGATGGAGTCGATCCTGCGCGGCGCGATGGGCCGGATCGCCGGCTACCGGCGGGTGCGGGTGCACTCGGTCAGCGAGACCGCCGTAGCCGGGCACGCCGCCGAGGGTGTGATGCACGCGCTCGCCGAACTCCTCGACAACGCCGCGAACTTCTCGCCGCCGACCGCCGAGGTCCACGTCTACGTGGAGGAGGTGCCGGCCGGGGTCATCGTGTCCGTGGAGGACAGCGGGCTGGTGATGGGCGAGGTGCAGCTGCGCCGCGCCGAGCGGGCGGTCTCCGGTGACGTCTCCGGGCTGGGCGGTCTGACCGGCACCCGGCTCGGGCTGGCCGTGGTCGGCCGGCTGGCCCGCAAGCACGGGCTCAAGGTGTCGTTCCGGCCGTCGGCGCGCGGCGGCACGGGCGTGCTGATGCTCATCCCGCAGGACATCCTGTCCGGCCCCGCCGCGGCCGGGCCGGCCGGCGAGGCACCGCGCCCGGAGAGCGCTCCGCCCACGCGGACACCCGCGGCCTTCGACGCCGCTCCGGTGCACGAGTCCGCCGCGCCGCCGGAGGAGGGCCCGGCCGGGCTGCCCAAGCGGCGCCGGGGCCGTACGCTCGCCGCGGCCGAACGCGCCCGGTCCGCGCCGGGCACCGCCGCGCCGCGCACCGCGCCGGCCACCGACGACGGCAAGACCCGCGCCGCCCGTTTCAGCAGCTTCCGCCAAGCCGTCCGCCCGTCGGAACCGGCCGCCTCCTCACGGGCCACCGCACCGGATGCCGGGACCCCGGCCCAGGACGGCCCCACTCCCGACCCCACTCCCGACCCCGCGCCCTCCCCGGCGCCGGACGACCGGGCCGCCTCGTCCGGGCGGGACGCCGTACGGGACGAGCACACGGCCGCCGGCGGCCACCCCTCGCCCGGCCCCGGAGACCACGACTCCCACGCCCCCTCTCACCCGCACCCGCGCACGCACCCGGAAGGCGACGCCACTTCATGACCGGCCCGACCACCGCCGACGACAAGCTCACCTGGCTCCTGGAGGGCCTGCTGGAGAGGACGCCGGGTGCCCGGCACGCGCTCGTGCTGTCCCGGGACGGGCTGAAGCTGTGCCGTACACCGGAGCTGAGCGTCGACCAGGCCGACCAGCTGGCCGCGATCGCCGCCGGCATCCAGTCGCTGTCGCACGGGGCGTCCGTGGAGTTCGGCGACGGGAGCGGCGGGGTGCGCTCGGCCATGACGGAGTTCTACGGCGGTGTGCTGTTCATCGTGGAGGCGGGCGCCGGCGCCCATCTGGCCGTGATCACCACCGAGGACGCGGACGCGGGTGTGGTCGGACACCGCATGACCGAACTGGTGGAGCAGCTCGGCGAGCACCTGACCGCTCTGCCCCGTACCTCATGAGCCGAGAGGGCATGAACCGGCCGGGCCGGGACGACGCCCCCGACCGGCTGTACACCCTCACCCAGGGGCGCAGCGGGACCGGTCCCGACGACCCCTTCGACCTGGTCACCCTCGTGGTGGCCGAGTCGGAACCGGTGACCGGCATGCAGTCGGAGCACGTGGCGATCCTGAAGCTGACCCGGTTCCCCACCTCGGTGGTGGAGATCGCCGCCGAACTGCGGCTGCCCGTCGGCATCACCAAGGTGCTGCTGTGCGACCTGCTGGCGGCGGGCCGCGTCAGCGCCCGTCGTCCGCACCGGCCGGCCATCACCGACCCCGACATCCTGGAGCAGGTGCTCGTTGGACTTCGCAACCTCTGACGCGCGCACCCCGCTGGGTGCCTCCGCCCACCAGGGATTCAAGATCGTCGTCGTGGGCGGCCTCGGCGTCGGCAAGACCACGCTGGTCCGCTCGGTCAGCGAGATCCGTCCCCTCACCACGGAGGAGACGATGACGCAGGCCGGCGCGGCGGTCGACGACATCGGCCAGGTGCGCGGCAAGTCCGCCACCACGGTCGCCTTCGACTTCGGCCGGATCAGCCTGGACCCGCACAACGTGCTGTACCTGTTCGGCGCGCCGGGCCAGGAGCGGTTCTGGTTCCTGTGGGACCGGTTGTTCTCCGGCACGCTCGGCGCGGTCGTGCTGGTCGACACCCGGCGGATCGACGACTCCTGGTACGCCATCGACCGGCTGGAGCGGCACGGCACGCCGTTCATCGTGGCCTGCAACGACTTCGGCGGCCCGGTCCGGGCCGGCGCGGACGTCCGCGAGGCCCTCGACCTCGATCCGCATGTACCGCTGGTCGACTGCGACGCCCGCTCCCGCGAGTCGGGCCAGCAGGTCCTGATCACGCTGGTGCAGCACGTGAAGAACCGGTACGCCGACCCGTCCGCGCGGGCGGGCCTGCCCCGACAGGAGTTCGTGTGACCACCCCCGACGCCGTTCCGCTCGGCGGCCCCCGGTTCCAGACCGAACCCGCCCGCCTGTACCGGGAGATGCGGCGCGACCACGGCTCCGTGGTGCCGGTCCTGCTCGACGGCGACGTCCCGGCCTGGCTGGTGCTGGGCTACCGCGAACTGCACCAGGTCACCGGCGATCCGGTGCTGTTCAGCCGGGACTCGGACCTGTGGAACCAGTGGGAGCGCATCCCCGCGAACTGGCCGCTGCTGCCGATGATCGGCCGCAGGCAGCCGTCGATCCTCTACACGGTCGGCGAACGGCACCGGCAGCGGGCGGCGATGGTCAGCGACGCGCTGGAGTCGGCGGACCCGTTCGAACTGCGGCGGCACGCCGAGCGGTTCGCGGACGAGCTGATCGACGCGCTGTGCGCCGCGGGCGAGGCCGATCTGGTCACGCAGTACGCGATGCTGCTGCCGGTACGGGTCCTGGCCCGGCTGTACGGCTTCCCGGACGAGGACGGACCGGGGCTGGTCACCGCCCTCAACGACATGATCGACGGCCGGGAGCGGGCGCTGGCCGGGCAGGCCCACCTGGCCGCGTCCATGGGGCAGTTGCTCGCGGACCGGAAGAGGGAGCCCGCGGGCGACGTGGTCTCCCGGATGCTCGCCGACGAGAGCGGGTTCGGCGACGAGGAGATCACGCAGGATCTGATGGTGATGATGGCGGCCGGGCATCAGCCGACCGCCGACTGGATCGGCAACTCGCTCCGGCTGATGCTGACCGACGACCGGTTCGCCGCCTCCCTGTTCGGCGGCCGGAACAGCGTCGCCGAGGCGATGAACGAGGTGCTGTGGGAGGACACGCCCACGCAGAACGTGGCCGGCCGCTGGGCGGCCCGCGACACCCACCTGGGGGGCCGCCGTATCCGGGCCGGTGACCTGCTGCTGCTCGGACTGCAGGGGGCCAACTCCGATCCGCAGGTGCGGACCGACGGATCCGCGCTGACTGGGGGCAACAACGCGCACTTCTCCTTCGGTCACGGCGAGCACCGGTGCCCGTTCCCGGCGCAGGAGATCGCCGAGGTGATCGCGCGGACCGGTATCGAGGTGGTCCTGGACCGGCTGCCGGACATCGACCTGGCGGTACCCGCCGAGTCCCTCACCCGCCGGCCCTCGCCCTGGCTCCGGGGGCTGACCCGGCTGCCCGTCCGGTTCACTCCCGTACCCGCCCTCTGAACCCGCGTCGCCCTCACCGACGCGCCGACGCCGCACCCCCGACCCCCGCCCTGGGAGGCACGTCACGATGACGACCGGTACCGAAACACCGCGTATCGCCCTGGACCCCTTCGTCACCGACCTGGACGCCGAGAGCGCGGCACTGCGCGCGGCCGGACCGCTCGCCGCCGTGGAACTGCCGGGCGGTGTCCCGGTGTGGGCCGTCACCCACCACGCCGAGGCCAAGGCACTGCTCACCGATCCCCGGCTGGTGAAGGACATCGGCGTGTGGGGCGCCTGGCAGCGCGGCGAGATCCCCGCGGACTGGCCGCTGATCGGCCTGGCCAACCCGGGCCGCTCCATGCTCACCGTGGACGGCGCCGACCACCGCCGGATGCGCACGCTGGTCGCGCAGGCGCTCACCCCGCGCCGGGTGGAGCGGATGCGCGAGCGGATCGAGAAGCTCACCCAGGACCTGCTCGACGCGCTGCCCACCGACGACGGGACCGTCGATCTGAAGGCGGCCTTCGCCTACCCGCTGCCCCTGTACGTCATCGCCGACCTCATGGGGATCGAGGAGGCGCGGCTGCCCCGGCTTAAAGTGCTGTTCGAGAAGTTCTTCTCCACGCAGACCCCGCCGGAGGAGGTCGTCGCGACGCTGACCGAGCTGGCCGGGATCATGGCGGATACGGTGGCGGCGAAGCGGGCCGCACCGGGCGACGACCTGACCAGCGCGCTGATCCTCGCCTCCGAGGACGGCGACCACCTCACGGACGAGGAGATCGTCTCCACGCTCCAGCTGATGGTGGCGGCGGGCCACGAGACCACGATCTCGCTGATCGTCAACGCCGTCGTGAACCTGTCCACCCACCCCGAGCAGCGCGCCCTCGTGCTGTCGGGCGAGGCCGACTGGCCGGCGGTGATCGAGGAGACGCTGCGGTACTCCACGCCCACCTCCCACGTCCTGATCCGGTTCGCGACCGAGGACGTACCGGTCGGCGACGGGGTGATCCCGGCCGGGGACGCGCTGATCGTGTCGTACGGGGCGATCGGCCGGGACGAGAACGCGCACGGGCCGAGCGCCGGGGAGTTCGACATCACCCGCGCGACGCGGAACCGGCACATCTCCTTCGGTCACGGCCCGCACGTGTGCCCGGGCGCCGCGTTGTCCCGGCTGGAGGCGGGGGTCGCGCTGCCGGCGCTGTACGCCCGCTTCCCCGGTCTGGACCTGGCGGTGCCGGCCGCGGAGCTGCGCAACAAGCCGGTGGTCACCCAGAACGACCTGTTCGAGCTGCCGGTACGGCTGAATCCGTAGGTCCGCCACGGCCGGATCCGTGGTCCCGCCCGGAGCGCGCTTGACTTCGAGCGCGCTCCAGCTCGTAGCGTCGCGGACATCGCGCAGGCCCCCGCGCCCGGCCTGCCCACGGGATGCCGGGCGCCGGATTCCGTCGCTAGATGGATGAAGGCCCTCGCGCCCCGGAGAACGACGAACGAGTGTGCACGAAAGGACCCCCCATGCAGAAGCGCAGTCTGCGGGAACTCCAGGTATCGGCCATCGGCCTCGGATGCATGGGGATGTCCGCCTTCTACGGCTCCGCCGACCAGGAGGAGGGCGTCGCGACCATCCGCCGCGCCCTCGACCTCGGCATCGACTTCCTCGACACGGCGCAGATCTACGGCCCGCTCACCAACGAGTCGCTGGTCGGCGAGGCCATCCGCGGACATCGCGACGAGTACGTGATCGCGACCAAGTTCAACTACCGGATGGACGAGGCAGTCCCTGGTGACATGAACACGGTCGGCCGGCAGGACGGCTCGGCCGAGCACGTCCGCAGCTCGGTGCACGGCTCGCTGGAGCGCCTGGGCACCGACCACATCGACCTGTACTACCAGCACCGGGTCGACCCGAACGTGCCCATCGAGGAGACGGTCGGCGCGCTCGGCGAGCTGGTCGCCGAGGGCAAGGTGCGGTACATCGGGCTGAGCGAGGCGAGCGCGGACACCATCCGGCGCGCCCACGCCGTCCATCCGATCACCGCCGTGCAGAGCGAGTACTCGCTGTGGACGCGGGACGTGGAGGCCGAGGTGCTGCCCGCCTGCCGGGAGCTGGGCATCGGCTTCGTGCCGTACTCCCCGCTCGGCCGCGGCTTCCTCGCCGGCCGCTTCAGCTCCCCGGACGAGCTGGACGCGAACGACTGGCGCCGCGAGAACCCCCGCTTCACCGAGGCCAACCTGCAGGCCAACCTGCGGCTGGCGGAGAAGGTGAAGGAGATCGCCGCCGAGAAGGACGTGACCCCGGCCCAGCTGGCCATCGCCTGGGTGCTGGCCCAGGGCGAGGACCTGGTGCCGATCCCGGGCACCAAGCGCCGCACCTACCTGGAGCAGAACGCCGGCGCGGTCGGCATCGAGCTGACCGAGGAGGACCTGGCCCGCATCGACGCCGAGCTGCCGGAGGTGGCGGGCGAGCGGTACGACGAGGCGGGGATGCGGACGGTCAACCGCTAGCCGTCGCCGACCAGAGGCCTGGTGATCCTTACCGGGGGCTACGCGCCGCGCTCCCGCCGTCTCCGTGCCGACACCGCCACGAGGTCCAGCGCCGCCGCCAGGGCGAGGAGCCCGCACACCACCGCGAGGACGGTGAGCGGGCCGGTGCCCGGGCTGTCGTCCGGGCCCTCGTGCGCGGCCCAGAGCGCGAACCCGGCGGTCGCCGCGGCGAAGACGGGCAGGAAGACGGCGGAGAGCAGCAGCCTCAGGCGCAGGGCGCTGCGCGCGGTGGCCGGTTCGTCACCGGTGCGGGGGAAGCGGCGACCGATCACACCGGAGCGTGACCGGGGGACCGGCCCCGTCGGCCGTCCGTGCTGACGCTCGCGCATGACATGCCTCCTTCGACGCGGCCGGCCCGTCCGTCGCCCTCCGCGTAACCAGGCCGCGCAGGGCTGAAACGGTGCCTGTGAGGAACCCCACGCGGCACCCAACTGCCCTCTGCCCCGGGCGGTTTCGCGTCTTCGGGACCAGCGCGGCGGCAACGGCGGCGGCGACTCGCCCATCCCGTCTGCCACCATGGGCGGCGCCCTGACCAGGCGGCCCGGCCGTGCAGCGCAGCCGGACCGACGGGATCCGCCGGTCTCTCCCGATCCCCCTGGTTGTGCGAGTACCCCGCCGTGCCTTCTGCTTCTTCCTCTGCCCTGCCCCCGTCCGCGCCCAGCACCGCCCCCGCCTCGCGTTCGCCGTGGCGGTCCCTGCGGCATCGGAGCATGCGCTGGTGGTCGGCGGCGAACTTCGTCTCCAACGCCGGCACGTGGATGCAGCTCACGGTGCAGAACCTGCTCGTGCTGCACATCACGGGCTCGGCGGCGGCGACCGGTCTGTCGATGTCCGTCCAGGCGGCGCCCGCGCTGTTCGTGAGCCTGCTCGGGGGCGCGGCCGTGGACCGCTGGCCCCGGAAGCTGACGGTCGCCGTCAGCCAGACCCTGCTCGGCGCGGTCGCGTTCACGACGGCGCTGCTCGTGGCGCTGGACCGGATCGACATGACGGCACTGCTGGTGCTGGCCGCCGTGACCGGCACCATCGCGACCGTCGACGGGCCGGCCTGCGCCCTGCTCGGCAACGATCTCGTCCCCGTGGCCGACGTGCCGTCCGCTATCGGGGTGGGCGCGCTGGTGCACAGCGCGGGCCGGCTGGCCGGCACGGCCCTGGCCGGGGTGACCGTCGGCTTCCTCGGCACGTCCGCCGCGTACGCCGCCAACGGTCTGTCGTTCCTGTTCGTGGCCTCGGTCGTGCCGTTCCTGCGGCCGGCTCCCGGAGCCGCCGAGGAGCCGGCGGGCGGGCCGCGGCCGGTTCCGGCCCGCGCGGAGATGACCGTGCGCGAGGGCCTGACCTTCTTCGTGCGCAGGCCCCGCCTGGTCGCTCTCGCGGGCATCACCGGGATCAGCTCCGTCTTCGGCCGCAACTACGGCCTGACCCTCGCCGTCCTCGTCACCGGGCCGCTGGCCGGGGGCGCCGGGGCGTTCGGCACGGTGTCCACGGTGCTGGCCGTCGGCGGCATCCTGGGCGCGGTCCTCGGCGCCCGGCTGCGCAGGCCGTCCGTGCGGACCGTGGGTCTGCTCGCGGCGGCGGGCGCGCTGCTCCAGGTGGTGGCGGGTCTGTCGCCGTCGCTGGCCATGCTGCTGGTGCTGGTGCTGCCGATGGCGATCGTGGAGTCCGTCTCGGACACCGCGGGCACCGCCGTGCTGCAGACCGATCCGCCGCCGCATCTGCGGGGCCGGGTGCTCGGGGTGTGGAGCAGCATCGGCACGGTGTGGGGCCTCGGCGGGCCGCCGCTGCTGGGCCTGCTGATGGAGTGGGCCGGGGCGCGCGGCGCGCTGGTGGCCGGCGGGCTGCTCATCGCCGGGTCGGTCGGCGCGGGCCTGCTGGTGCGCCGCCGCGGCGGACCGGTCGCGCTGACGCTGCGCGCGAAGGACGGCGACGTGTCCGGCCGCGTGGCCCTGGAGACGGCGGCCTGACGGTCCCCGCCCGGTGTCATCCGGGCCGGCCGGGCAGGTGGTACACGTGGAACGCCTGCCCGATCACCGGCTGGGCGACATTGCGTACGCGGACGCCGCCGCTGGTCATGCCGTGCTCGGTGCCGGCGTGGGCGTGGCCGTGGACCGCGAGGTCGGCGCCGGCGGTGTCGATCGCCTCGGCGAGCAGATAGCTGCCGAGGAAGGGGTAGATCTCCGGTGGTTCCCCGGCCAGGGTGTCCGGGACGGGTGAGAAGTGGGTCAGGGCGATCCGTACGTCGCAGTCCCGCTCGGCCAGGTCCTTCAGCGCGGCCTGGAGGGCGTCGGCGCACCGGCGGGTGTAGCGGACGAACTCCTTCATCAGCGGTTCGCCGAACTCCCCGGCGCAGCGGCCGACGAAGCCGCCGCCGAAGCCCTTGGTCCCGGCGACCCCGATCCGGGCGCCGTCGGCGGTGACGACGGCGGCCTGCCCTTCGAGGACGTGGGCGCCCGCGTCCCGCAGGATCGCGGTGACCTCCTCGGGCCGCTCGTCGTGGTGGTCGTGGTTGCCGAGTACGGCGACGACGGGCACCCCGAGGTCCTTGATCTCCCGGGCGACGACCGTGGCCTCCTCCGGTGTGCCGTGCCGGGTGAGGTCGCCGGCGAGCAGCAGGACGTCGGCGCACCCCGGCAGGGTCTCGAAGGAGGGGCGCAGCGTGCCCTGGCTCTCGGGGCCCATGTGGATGTCCCCGACGGCCGCGACGCGGATCATGTCAGGTCCTCTCCGTGGTCGGGCGAGGAGGTTCCGGCGACGAGGAGGTCGCTGTGGACCGGGTGCCCGGCCAGTTCCTCTCGGGCCATGCGCAGGATGTCGTCCCGGCACTCGGTGGAGGGCACGGTGCCGGTGAGCTGGACGGCGTCGCCGCGCATCTCCAGGCGTACGCCGAGTTCCCCGAGTTCTCCGGAGGCCAGGTGTTCGGCGAGGTGGGCGACGCGGTAGTCCAAGTTCTCCGCCGCCGGCGGGGGCGACGGGCTCGTGTCGGTCATGGCTGCCCCTCCTGGGCGTCGATCACGTGCAGCCGTTCGAGGAGGAAGAGGAAGGCGGCGGGCATGGGCTGGTCGCCGCAGGCCGCGCGGACCACGTCCCAGTCGACCTTCTCGCGGACGGCGCGGGCCACCGGCAGGACCGCCCCGAAGTCGCAGTAGTGCTCGGAGAAGGCGCTGATCAGGCTGTGGATCAGGTCGGTCGGGCACAGAACGGGCATGAGGACCGAGTCGACGGGCAGCACGTGGGCCCGGTCGAGCATGTCCCGGGTGACGGGCTGGTGTGCCAGCGCGAAGATGATGTCCACGTTCTGCCCGTGACAGGCGGTCTTCAGCAGCCAGTCCTCCGGCGGGACCCGGACGGGGAGCCCGGCCTCGCGCAGGGTGGCGGCCACCGCGTCGGCGTCGTCGGGCAGGATCGCGAAGTCGGCGTCGTGCTGGAGGTAGCGGCTGCCGCCGTGGGCGTAGACGGCCACGCTCCCGGCCAGTGCGAAGAGATGGCCGGCGCGTTTGAGGAGGGCGCCGATCTGCTTGGTGGCCTCCAGGATCGCCTGGCTGCGGTCGTGCGGCAGGTCCGGCGGATCCGGCGCGGCACGCCGGCCCGGCCCGCCGGTGGCGGGGCGGAGTTCGGTGACCTCCCGTCGCCGCAGGGGGGCGGTTTCCTCCCCGTTCTGCGTCATGGCCTCTCCATTCGGCACCCTGCACCCGGGACGGCCGGATCGGCCCCGGGGGTCGTACGGGTACCCGGGGCGCCGCCGCCGACACGGGGGGCGAGGGCGAGTGGCCGCCCGACCTCCACGGGAGCACGCTGGTAGGCATGACACCCCGGCTCTGGCGCGCGGGTCCGCGACAGCCCTGGCAGTCGGTGCACGCACTGCTGCTGCTTCCCGTCGCGCTCATCCTGGTGATCACGGTGGTGGACCTGCGGACCCCCAACGACATCCACCTCGGGCCGGCCCTGGTGATCGCGCCCGCGCTCACCCCGTCCTTCGCCGGGCCCCGGACCACGGCCGGCATCGGCGCGCTCGCGGTGGCCGCCCAGATCTTCATCGGCATCCACCACGGCGGCATCGGCACCACGAACCACATCGTGCAGATCATCACCCTCACCGTCCTCGTGGTGCTCACGGTCCTCTACAGCGCCCTGCGGGAGCGCCGGCAGGCCCAGCTGGCCCAGGTCCGCACGGTCGCCGAGGCGGCGCAGCACGTCCTGATGTGGCCGCTGCCCGAGCAGATCGGCACGCTGCGGATCGCCTCGCTGTACCTGGCCGCGGAGGACGAGGCACAGATCGGCGGGGACCTGTACGCGACGACCCCGTGCGACGGCGCCGTACGCGTACTGATCGGTGATGTCCGGGGCAAGGGCCTGCCCGCCATCGGTGAGGCGGCGCTGCTGCTCGGAGCCTTCCGGGAGAGCGCCCACCGGCACATCCCGCTGGCGGAGCTGGCCACCGTGCTGGACCAGAGCATCACCCGGTACGCGGCCGACCTGGACCCGCCGGAGGAGGAGGGGGAGCGGTTCGCCACCGCGCTGCTCGTGGAGATCCCGGACCGGGACCCGGTCACCCGGATGACCAGCTGTGGCCATCCGCCGCCGCTGCTGCTGAGCCCCGGCCACGTCGTCACGGTCCCGAGCCTGCACCCGTCGCCGCCGCTCGGGGTGCACGGCTCCGCCGAGCACACGCTGGACGTGTTCTCCTTCGAGCCGGGCGACACGCTGCTGCTCTACACCGACGGGGTCGTGGAGGCCCGGGACGACCGCGGCCGGTTCTATCCGCTCGCCGACCGGGTCGCCCGCTGGACCGACGACAGCCCCGAGGCGCTGATGCACCACCTGCGGCGCGATCTGCTCGCCCACGCCGGCGGCAGGCTCGGCGACGACGCCGCGCTCATCGCCGTGCACCGCACCCCCGCCGAACGCCGCCGCCACCACGGCCGCGGCGAAACGGCCCGGCAGGGATGAACACTCGGCGTACGCATTCAGCCGGCCTTGGGCCAATGTTCAGTTCACAGGGTGGCTCTCCCCTCCGAAGCGTTGCGAGAATCTGCGGCGCCTCGACAACAGGGAGCCACCGTGCGTCACTCGAAGTCCACGCCGGCCGCCGCCCTCGGCGCGCCGTCCGTACGACACCTCTCCGTACGCCACCTGCTCGCCGGCCTGACCCTGGTGCCGGCGCTGCTGTCCCCGGTGGCCGCGCACGCGGCGCCGGGCGGCCCCGCGAAAGCCCGCTTCGACCTCCAGGCCCACCGCGGCGGTCTCGGTATGACCACCGAGGAGTCCCTGGAGGGCTTCGGCAAGGCGATGCGGCTCGGGGTGTCCACGCTGGAGCTGGACACCCATGTCACCAAGGACCTGAAGGTCGTCGTCAACCACGACCGGCAGATCAGCGGCGTCAAGTGCAGGGACACCGGCCCGGTCACGCCCGGCGACCCGATGTACCCGTACGTCGGCAAGTACATCAAGGATCTGTCGCTGGCTCAGATCAAGACACTGGACTGCGGGTACCGGCAACTGCCCGGCTTCCCCGAGCAGGAGGTCGTCAAGGGCTTCCGGATGGTGGAGTTGAAGGACGTCCTGAACCTGGTCAAGAGCTACCACGCCTGGGGCGTGAAGCTGAACATCGAGACCAAGGTGGAGGCGGGCGCGCCCGAACAGACCGCGCCGCGCGAGGTGTTCGTCCGCCGGGTGTACGAGGAGATCCACCGCTCGGGCATCGAGCGGCAGGTCACCATCCAGTCGTTCGACTGGGGCGCGCTGAGGGTGATGCACCGGCTGGCGCCGACATGGCCGCTGGTGGCACTGACCAACTACGACTTCCTCCAGGTCGGTCAGCCCGGCGCGTCCCCGTGGCTGGGCGGGATCGACGCGGACGACTACGGCGGCGACTTCGTCCGGGCGGCGGCGACCCTGCCCGGTGTCACCACCCTCTCCCCCAACTACGGCTTCCCGCAGTCCGGCAAGGTCGGCGACCCCGGGTTCCGGTTCTACGCGGACGCGGCGATGGTCGCGCGGGCGCACGCCCGCGGGCTGAAGGTGGTGCCGTGGACGTGTGACGACCCGGCGACCGTGGAGGCCCTGATGGACATGGGCGTCGACGGGATCATCACCGACTATCCCGACCGCGTACGGCAGATCATGGCCGGCCGCGGTATGCCGCTGCCGCGGCCCTACCCTCCGCACGGCCGCGGCTGAGGTGCGACGGGCGTGAGCCCCGCCTCGAATGGGGCGGGGCGGGACTCACGTCCGGTGCCCCCGGGTCAGCCGGCCCGCTTCAGGTCGGTGATCTTCAGGGTCTTGAGGTCGGACTGGACGTCGATGCGGCTGACCTGCGCGTGCGGCCCGTCGCCCCAGGTGAGCGTCACCCGGCTGGTGGCGTGGCCCATGCCGGAGCCGGTGTAGGTCACCTTCCACTTCACCGGAACGTTCTGCGCGAACAGGATGCCGTCGGCGTGCTCCTTCTTCTCGAAGGCGGCGACCTTCTTCTGGGCGGCGGCGGAGAGGTAGAAGCCGCGCAGGGCCTTGGCGGCGGGCGCGGCGGTGGCGTCGTCGGTGGCCCAGACGGCGTCGATGTAGGCGCCGTAGAAGTCGGCCACGTGCTGGGTGACGTTGCGCGGGTCGCCCTGGGCGGACGAGACGGCGGCGGCGCGGGTGGTGTGGCTCGCGGAGGCCCCCGCGAGGGCGGGCGTGACGGCGGCCAGGCTGAGACCGGCGGCGAGGGCCGCGGCGGTGAGGAGGGTCTTGCGGCTGCGGACGGACATGTGTTCAATTCCCCCGGATTCTTCGCGAGCGGGCTGATCCCGGCTGTCGACGGACCTTAAGACCTCATTTCCCACAGCCTGGTTGCGCTTCTTTCCGCTTTCTTTTTCCAGGGATGTCCCGCGTTTGAGGCACGCAAAAGGTTGTGCCGAATTCCGGACGAGCTGTGCGTCTGTTCCGGTCATTCCGGTTCGGGCGGCCGTCATGGTCATGGTGGCGCGCAGGGTGTCGTCGTCGGTCTCGAAGGCGACGACCTCGACCACCAGGGCGCCGGGTACGAGCCGGGCGAAGTGGCCCCGGTAGGTGTCGGTGCGTCCGCCGGACCTGCCGGCGCCGGCCGGGTCGTCGTAGGTGAGGGAGATCCGGAAGGAGCCGCCCTCACGGGCGTCGAACGTGTTCACGCGGGCGGTCATGCCGGCCGGGACCCGCCAGGCCGCGACCGCCTCCGGGTCGGTCAGGGCCCGGTGGCCGGCGCCCGGGGTTGCCTGCACACGCCGGGTGACGCGGGTGGTGTACATGGGGCTCACGGTAGCGTCCTGGCACCCGCCCCGGTCTGGTGTACGGCCGGGGCGGGGCCGGGGTCCGGGAGGTGGGTCGGACCCCGGCCCCGGGTCTGTCAGGGCTTGCGGGCGACCGCGCCGTACATGGCGATGTCCTCGTCCCGGATGCCCTGTTCGCCGCTGCCGTCGGGGTGCCACTTGTGCACCTGGACGATGCCGGGTGCGACCAGGTCCAGGCCCTCGAAGAACGCGTGGGCCTCGTCGAGGGTGCGCAGCCGCATCGGCATGTTGCGGGCCGCGTACTCGCGGGCGACCCGGCCCACCTCGTCGGGCGCGAACTCGGCGGTGCCGATGGACATCGCCAGATAGCTGCCCGACGGCAGCGGCTCCAGCAGCCGGCGCACGACCCCGACAGCGTCGTCCGCGTCCAGCATGAAGTGCACGATCGCGATGACGGTGAGGGCGACGGGCCTGCCCAGGTCCAGGGTCTCGCGCAGCTCGGGGGCGTCCAGGATGGCCGCCGGGTCGCGGAAGTCGGCCTCGATGTACGCGGTCCGGCCCTCGGGGGCGCTGGCCAGCAGGCCCTGGGAGAGGGTGAGCACGATCGGGTCGTTGTCGACGTAGACGACCCGGGACCCGGGAGCCACGGCCTGGGCGATCTCGTGCAGGTTCGGCGAGGTCGGGATGCCGGTGCCGATGTCCAGGAACTGGCGCATGCCCGCCTCCTCGGCGAGCCAGCGCACGGCGCGGTTCATGAAGTCGCGGTTGGCACGCATGTGGACCGGGAGCGCGGGCCACTCCCGGGACATCGCGTCGCCCGCCTCCTTGTCGGCGGGGTAGTAGTCCTTGCCGCCGAGTATGTAGTCGTAGATGCGGGCGGAGTGGGCGTTCTCGGTGTCGATCCGGTCGGCCGGCCATCCGTTGTCGGGCAACGCCGTGTCTCCCATTCGGTCGCGGGGGTCGTCGGGGGCGGGGCTTGCGTCACGGGGTGCTGGGGTGCGGGTCACCACTCCTTGCGCAGCGTGCCGAGCAGGGTCTCGGTCTTCCGGGCGGACGCGGCCTGGGCACTCAGCCGGTCCAGTGCCTCCCGGTAGACCACGACCTCGTCGGCCTTGTCGAGGTAGACGGCCCCGACGAGGCCGCTGAGGTAGGCGATGTCGGGCAGTTCGCGGGCCCGGAACCGGAAGAGGTGGAAGGTTCCGGCCCACAGGGCGGGATGCGGTCCGTTGGCGAACGGCATGAGCTGCACGGTGACCTGGGGCAGCCGGTTGACCTCGATGAGGTGGTCGATCTGGGCGCGCATCACCTCGGGTCCGCCGACCGGCCGGCGCAGCACGGTCTCGTCCATCACCACCCACAGCCGCGGCGGTGCCGGTCTCGACAGCAGCTCCTGGCGGCGCACGCGCAGCGCGACCCGGCGTTCGGTGACCGCGGCGGAGGCGTGCGGGTGGGCCGCGGGGAGCAGCGCGCGGGCGTAGTCCTCGGTCTGCAGCAGACTGTGCACGAACTGGTTCTCGTACGCGCGGATCTGCTGGGCCGCCTGCTCCAGGCTCAGGTAGGCGGCGAACCAGTCGGGCATGACGTCGCGGTAGGTGTGCCACCAGCCACGTTTGTTGGCCTCGCGGACGGACTGCAGGAAGGTGTCGATCTCCTGCTGGTCGGTGACGCCGTAGACCTGGAGGAGTTTCTCCGCGTCCGCGAGCCGCAGCCGGGCCACCTTCGCGGCCTCCATGCGGCGGATCGTGGAGTGGCTGACGCCGATGGCCGCGCCCGCCTCGGCATAGCTGAGGCCGGCCCGGGTGCGCAGTTCCTCCAGCTGTCTGCCGAGGATCATGCGCAGCACGGAAGGGGCGCCGCCCCAGTCGGTCTCCTCGGTCACGCCCACCCCCCTTGTGTCAGGTTCCCGGGATCACCCTCGCACGCGATCGGCTTCCCCACCCATTCGATCACGTTCTGGCGGATGCAGCATGCACTTCGCCACTTGCAAATTTCAACTTGCCGGTTGCGGAGCGTGGTTGGCAGGTGCCAGAGTGGACTCACTGCTCCGGCCGACCGAAGGAGCAGGCGGCGCAGTCGGCTTGGGGAGACCGGCCGCCACCACGGCCTCGTGCAGGCGGTGCGACGTCTGCTGCCCGAGCGGCCGGCCCGACGCCCGCACCCCCACCCGCGAGGCCGGACGAAAGGCGCACGGCGATGGCACGCCCCTCCCTCCCCCGACCGCACCACCGTCGGCCGCCCCCGCACCGGCCGACGGCCACAGCCCGGAGCAACCCGCTGTGAAGCGCAGGGAGTTGTTCCCGGCGGCGGACGCCGTGGCACATCCCGGCCGGACACCGGACGGCGGGCAGCCTCCGCACCGGCTGCCGGCCCCGTCCGGTGTCCCCGGACCACCCGGAGGCGAGCGCCCTGGTCGACTCCCTGGGCCCGACGGCCCCGACCGGCTCGCCTCCGGGGCCGTACTCCCCGGCTCGGCCGACCGCCTTCGTTCCGCCGCCTTCCCGGACCGCGGTTTGCCGACTCGGCCCGCGGTCCTGGGCACGGCCCGCCGCGGCACAGCCGGTCCGCCGAGCGTCTTCGTCCGCTGAAGGCCATCGGCACGGGCCCGGCCGCTCGCCCGGCCGACGCGCCGATCCGCCACGGCACGTCACGCGGTCACCGCCGCCCGGCCGGCGTCGGCCGGCTCTTGCCCCACGACCCGTCACCCCGGACCATCCCCCACTCGTCCGAAGGACAGCCCATGCACCACACGACCCTCACCTCCGCTCCCATTCCCGTCCCCGCGGCCGACCCGTCCTGGACCCGCACCCGCCCCAAGCCCGGCTCGCACGAGCAGGCCGGCTGAGCCGAGCCCCGGCCGGCGACCAGCCGCAGCACTACGGCACCGGGCCCCGGACCCGCTAGATTCACCGCCGGTGCGGAACACGTCCGCGCCCGTCGGCGGCCCGGCTCCGGCACTCCGGTACTCCGGTACGGATCCCGCGTCCGCCGCGCACGCCGTTCCGCCGGGGGTTCCATGGTCTGGCCGCTGATCCGTCGCAACCGGACCGGGCGAGGACTCCCCGTGCCGGGGCGGTGCGCGCCCGGCCGGCACGTACTGGCCACCGAACGGCTGCTGCTGTTCACCCCGCGGACCCTGATGGACGTACTGGTGGCACTCGCCGCGGGTGCGGACGCCGAGGCACAGCGGTGGCTCGGCACCAAGGCGGACGAGGTGGTCCCCGACCCCGACACCCGCCGGGCCCTGCTGACCTGGCGGCCCGCCGGCGACGACGGCCGCCGGATCCCCCGCGAGCTGGCCGTGCCGTACGTGCCCGCCCCGGACGACCCGCTCCTTCTGGTGTGCGTACACAGGTCCGATCGCAGCTACGCCGGTGCCCTCGAACTACAGCATCGGAGCGGCGAGATGGGCGGCTGGCTGGCGCCGGGCTGCCGCGGTCAGGGCCTGGGCGCGGAGCTGTTCCGCGCGGGTCTGGAACTGGGCCACACCCATCTCGCGCTGACCACGGTCCGGGCGGGGGCCGAGCCCGGGAACACCGCGAGCCGACGCTCCCTGGCCCGCGCCGGCTTCGGCCCCGACCAGGGCCCGGCGCGGCACGCCCTGCCCGACGGCCGTGTGATCGACGCCGTCTGGCACCGGCACGACAGCACGGCGGCCCGCCGCTGCCA
Source organism: Streptomyces sp. NPDC046727 (assembly GCF_040645635.1). Lineage (NCBI taxonomy): Bacteria > Bacillati > Actinomycetota > Actinomycetes > Kitasatosporales > Streptomycetaceae > Streptomyces > Streptomyces sp. NPDC046727. The sequence goes on along the minus strand of NZ_JBEYYR010000025.1, from coordinate 113,110 downwards.
CTGACCGCACACCGAACGACGCCCGGGCGGGCCTGACGGCCGGGCGGGTCCGCGAGCCGGGCCGCGTCGGCCGTGCCCGACCGCCAGAGCGGACATATGCTGCGAAATGCCGCCTCGAAGGGAGTGCCCATGGCCGACACGCCCACCCGTCCCGCCGCCGAGCTGACCCTCCGGCCGCTCGGCTTCGAGCACTTGGCCGCCGTGCTCGACCTCGGCCACCGGGTGTACGACACCGACGCGATGCCCTACACCGGCTGGTCGCTGTCGGCTGTCGCCGGGCATCTGGACGCGCCGGCCCCGGCCTGCCTGGTGCTGCTCGACGGCGACCGGGTCGCCGGGTTCGTGCTCGGCTCCCTCTCCTTCGAGCAGCGCGCCGACTGGGGGTATCTGGAGTGGATCGCCGTCGATCCCGACTACCAGGGGCGCGGGGTCGCCTCCCGGCTGGTCAAGGAGTGCTGTGCGCGGCTGGCCGCGGCCGGCGCGGTGTGCGTGGTCACGGACGTGGAGCGCCGCAACACGGCCTCCGCCGAGCTGATGCGCCGCAACGGCTTCACGGAGGAGGCCACCGTGAGCCTCTTCGTCCACCCGCTCGCCGACGCGCCCGCGAAGGCCACGAGCCGGCCCCGGGACGCCTCCGCACCCCGCCGCCGTCTCACCCGCGCGGCGGCCGAACGGGTGCGCTGAGCCGCACCGGGGTCCCGGTCGGTGACCGGCGGTGAGAAGCGTACGAAGATCATTTCACCGGGTGCGCGGCTCAGGTGTCGGTCATCAGGCCCGCCGCGACCGTGGCTCCCAGCTCCCAGCACGCCTGAGTGTCGGTCTTGCCGGGCTCGCCGGTGACGGTCACCGGCTCGGCCGCGCGGCGCCAGCCGAGGCCGGTGGTGATGGTCTCGATGGCGCGGACGGCACCGGTGACGTCGTTGCCGCCGTGGACGTAGTAGCCGAAGGGGCGGCCCCGGGTCTCGTCCAGGCAGGGGTAGTAGACCTGGTCGAAGAAGTGCTTGAGGGCGCCGGACATGTAACCGAGGTTGGCGGGCGTGCCGAGCAGGTAGCCGTCGGCTTCGAGCACGTCGGAGGCGGTGGCCGACAGGGCCGCCCGGCGTACCACGCGGACGCCCTCGATCTCCGGTGTCGTGGCACCCGACACGACGGCTTCGAACAGCGCCTGGCAGTTCGGCGAGGGTGTGTGATGGATGATCAGCAGGGTAGGCACATCCGGCACCCTGCCGTGCGTCCGCCGGCCCTGGCAAACGGGCGCCGGACGCACCGGGGCCGGGACGTGCCGCTCGGGAGGACAGGAGGAGTCGTCGTGGCCGAAGAGGACCGCCGGGCACCGGCCGCCGTGGTGTTCGACACGCTGGGGCTGGACTACGAGCGGGCGTTCGCCGGCTCCGGACCGCACCGGGCGTCGTTGGGCCGGCTGCTGGAGCTGCTGGCGCCCGGCAGCCGGGTGCTGGACGTGGGCAGTGGCACGGGACGGCCGACGGCGCAGACCCTGACCGATGCCGGGCACCGGGTGCTGGGCATCGACGTCTCCCCGGTCATGGTCGAGCTGGCGGCCCGGCAGGTGCCCGGGGCCGAGTTCCGGCTCGCCGACATCCGTGAGACTCCGTTGGCGGAGGCTTCGTTCGACGCGGTGTGCGCGTACTTCTCCCTGCTTCAGATGTCCCGCGCCGAGCAGCAGGCGGTGGTGGCGAAGCTGGCCCGGGCGGTACGGCCCGGCGGCCTGATCGCGCTGGCCACCGTGCCGCTGGATGTGGAGGAGGCCGAGGGGACGTTCATGGGGCAGCCGATACGGGTGACCAGCTTCACCGCCGAGGCGTTCACCGGGCTGGTGACCGCGGCGGGCCTGACGGTGCTGGCCGAGGAGGAGACCCTGTTCACCCCGGCCCATCCCGAGGCCGGCCCCGAGCCCCAGCTGTTCCTGCTCGCCCGACGCGGGGCGGACTGACCCTCAGGCGGGTGCGCCGCAGGGTGTGCGGCGTTGTCGGTGCCCTCGGCTACAGTGGCGGCTCTGAACCGAAGGGGAGACAACAGTGCAGGTCAGGGTGGGGACTGTCGGCGGCAGCGTGGTCGTCGCGGCGGCGCTTGCCGCGATGCTCGGCGGGTGCGCGGAGTCGGCTGACGACGACGGGAAGAAGTCCGCGAGCCCGTCGGCGAGCGCCAAGGGCGCCGCGGCGGGCGACGCGAAGGCGAAGGGTACGGCGGCGGCCGTCGGCGGAACGGTCGGACCGGTCGGCTCGGCCTGTGAACTGCCCGTCAAGTTCGGCATCGCCGAGCACTGGAAGGCCAAGTCGATCGACGCCGAGAAGGAGCTGTCCAAGGCCTCGAAGGGCGAGGACGGCGACCTGAGCGGCGCGCTCGCCGACGCCTTCCTCCGGCAGGGACCGGTCACCGCGGCCTGCGAGATCGACGCCAAGCCGGCCGGCAACATCGGCTTCCTGCGCGTGTGGACCGGCAAGCCCGGCAACGCCGACGCGGGCAGCGTGCTGCGCGACTTCGTCGCCGCCGAGGACAACGTCAGCAAGGAGAAGTACCACTCCTTCAAGACCGGGGGCGGCCTCGACGCCGTGGAGGTGGAGTACCTCTACACGAGCAAGCTCCTGGAGGAGACGAAGAAGGAGAGCGCCTTCGCCGTCAGCACCCCCGCGGGCTCGGTCGTCCTGCACCTCGGTGGCATGGACACCGAGGAGCACGAGGAGATGCGGCCCGCGTACGACCTCGCGAAGCAGACCCTCATGCTCTCCTGAGCGCCGCCGCGCGCCCCGCTCAGTCCAGGGCCGTGGCCCGGCCCAGGTAGGTGAGCGGACCGGCCTCCGCCACCGGGATCTCGTGGAAGCCGACCCGGTCGTAGAACGCGCGGGCGGCCGTGTTGGCGGTGACCATGCCGAGGTGGACTGCCCGGACGCCCTGTTCGTGCAGGGCGTCCAGGAAGGTGCGCAGCAGGCCGCGGCCGTACCCCCGCCCCTGCCAGGCCGGCAGCAGGTCGATGTGCAGGTGGGCGGGGTAGGCGGCGAGTTCGGGTACCAGCATCCGCTCCGGGTGGTGGAGGAGGCCGATCATCTCCTCGGTGGGTGTACGGGCCGGCGCGGCGGGCATCGAATAGCGGCCTGCCAGCCGGGGGATCCAGGTCCGCCGGAATTCCTCGACGAAGCGCTCGGTGTCCGCGGTGCCGACGATGTAGCCCACGGCCCGGCCGGTGCCGTCGTCCAGCACGAAGGCGAGGTCCGGGTCGAAGTGGCAGTACGGCTCGGCGAAGATCGACGGCATGAGGCGCCGGTCGGGGTAGATCGCCCGGGAGTCCCCTCCCTCGTGCGCGGTACGGACGCAGACGTCGGCGACGGCGTCGCGGTCGGCGGGGCGGTAGGGCCGGATGGCGGGTTCTGGACCGAGGGACGACATGCCGATCATCCTGCGGCCTTTGGGAGCGCTCCCACAAGGGGGCGGACCCGGGAACGCGGTACGGCGGCCACGCCGAGGAAGGGTGGCCGCCGTAGGCGAACCGGCGGTGTCCGGTGGTGCTTGGCCGCCTGTCTGACGGTCAGTAGCGCAGACGCCTGGCCCGGAGCAGCATGAACAGGCCCGACAGGGCGAGCAGCATACCGATGGCCGCGGGCCACAGATGGGCCCCGGTCTCCGCCAGACCGCCCTCGGTCGCCTGGGGTTCGGTCCGAGAGGTGACCGGCGGGACATGTCCGACAGCGGCGGCCTGGCCCGACGCGGAGGAGGCGGGCGGGGTGGCGGGCGCGGACGAGACCGGTGTCGCCTCGGCCGGCGCAGCCTTGTCGCTCTTCTCGCCCTTCTCGCCCTTGTCGCCCTTGACCCTCGTGTCGCCCTGGTCGTGCTTGGTGGTGTGGGCCGGTTCGGTCGTCACGTCGTTCCGCGGCGCCTCGCCGGGGCGGGAGGCCGACGGCTCGGGCGCGGAGGTGACGCTCCCGCCGGGCTCCTCGGTGGCGCCGTCATCGGGCTCCTCGGTGGCGCCGTGATCGGGCTCCTCGGTGGCGCCGTCGTCAGGCCTCTCGGTGGCGCCGTCGCCGGGTGCGGCCGTGGCGCCGGAGCCCGGACTCTCCGTGGGCGCAGCCGTCGTACCCGAGTCGTCGTCGGAGGCGCCGCAGGTGCGGCCGGAGTTGATGCAGTCGACCATCTCCCGCATCAGACCCTCGTCGAAGACGTTGATGAAGTCGCCGTGGTCGGTGACGGGCTTGTGCAGTTGCTCGGGGAAGGAGTCCACCGCGAACAGCGGGACGGTACGCCCGCCGTCCGCAACGCTCGGTGCGGGGACGTCGTAGACGATGCGCTGCACCAGCTGCGGAATGGGCTGGAAGCCGGCCGGGCAGGAGCCGTCCTCGGCCATGAAGGCCACGTGGGTGCGGTGGTTGGCGCTGTCGATGTTGCGGCCGTCCCAGCAGCTCTGGAAGCGGAAGGTGCGCACGACGTCGCTGCCCGGCGGGCACAGCGGGTACTTGTCCTTCAGCTGCCGGTCCTCGTAACCGGTGCAGCTCCAGGACGCGTTGGCGTTGCCGGGGCCGTTGACGAAGGCCTTGGCGTCGCCGGTGATGATGCGCAGCAGCCGCGGCATGGCGGTGACCTTGCCGCGCGGGTTGCCGACGAAGGTCAGCGTCACCTGCTCGGGCGTCACGATCTGGCCCGCGTTGCCCTCCGTACCGCCGCCCGGGGCTCCGGCGTCCCGCTCCTGTGTGCCGTTCTGCAGGCGCAGCACCGGCCAGTAGTACGAGGACTTGTCGCCCTGGTCCGCACAGCTCGTGCCGGCTTCCGCCAGGTCCTCGTCGCTCGCGAAGGCGTTGTTGGCCTGGTTGCCGACGTAGTCGTGGAAGTGGTGGGCGCCGTTGGAGACGCCGGGGGCGACGATGACGTTGTCGGAGTTGAACAGGCCGCCCGCGTTGACCCCGCAGTCGGAGGTGAAGGTTCCGCGTGAGGCGTCGCCCTGCGCGGGCGGGGCCGGGGCGTCGGGCTGTACGGCGGTGATGTCCGCGTAGTCCGAGACGACGGGGCCGTTTCCGCCCTGACCCGCACCGCCCTGGCCCGTACCGTTCTGCCCCTGGCCCGCGCCGTTCTCCCCCTGACCGCCGTCGCCAGGGGTGCCGGTGGTCTGGCCGGTGTCGCCGGGGCGCAAGGTGCAGGCGGCCAGGGAGTCCAGGTCCTGCGGGCGCTCCCCCGCCCGGTCGATGGCGTCGGCGATCCGCCCGAGGGACTCCGACCGCTTCTCCTTCAGCGGGTTCATGACCGTGTCGTCGGCGGAGCCGGAGTCCCCGCCGCCGCTCTGCCCCGCCTGCCCCGTCTGCTGCAACTGCCGGTACGCCGTCGCGGTCTGCTGGTCGAGCACGGCGAGTTCACGGTCGACGTCCGGACGAGCCGCGTCCGGCACGGTCGTCAGCCGGCTGCCGACGTCGGGGCAGTCGATGGTCGCCATGCCCGTGGACAGGACGTGCCCGGTGGAGTCGGTGCCGGATCCGTCGCCCCAGCCCTCGGAGGCCGAGGCATAGACGTTCGCCGCGACGAGTCCGGTCCCGCCCAGCATCAGGGCGACCGCGGCGAGGGTCGCGCGTCGTGCGCCGGTCGGGCGTCTGCGCCTGTTGCGTACCAAGGTCGTCCCCTGTGTGTGATCGCCGGCGGGGGTCACCGCCGGTGGGCATGGAGTTCCCCGGCTTCATACGGAGGGCGGAGCCGCCGTGTTCAACAGAATCGCGAATTCACCGGGATCTCACAGGAAACTATGGCCCCCACACCTTCCCCGTCGAACATCACAGCGAACATCACGAATATGTATCGGACATTTCACGCCTCAACCTTCACACGAGGTACACACGTTGGCTAGGTTGACGCGAGGCCGCCGCCCGGCTCTGCCCCGGCGAGCCGCTCAACTGCCCTGAGGGGCAAGGAAGGAGCATGTCTTCCATGGCGCCGGAGAGCCGCGACGAGGTTCGACAGCGGATCGACTCCCTGTACGACCAGGCCGAGAACGCCACCGGTAACTTCAACGCGACCCGGGCCATGGCCGCCCGGACGCGCTCACGGGGCGTCCCGTTGGCCAAGCGGGCGAGCCGGCGTTCGGATCCGGCACTCGACGAGATCGCGCAGCAGTGGTTCGACGTGGCGCGCAACAAGCTCGGCCCGACCGTACCCGCCGCGCTGCCCGCCGACCGACTGCCCGAGCGGCCGGCCGCCCCGGTGCGCTCCCAGGACTGGAGCGGGGGCGGCGCCCGTGCGGACGGTGAGCGGGCGGCTCTCGGACCGGGGCCCTCCGGACGGGCACCCCAGGCCCTGGAGCAGGGCACCGGCCGTGCGAGGGAACTGCCCGCCGGGGGCGCGGTGGCCGCGCTGCCGGCCGGGGGCGCCGCGGCCGAGTTGCCGGCGGGCCGCGCCGCGGGCGCGTTGCCGGCGGCGGCGCCGGAGGGCGAGCGCGCGACGTGGCTGGCGCTTCCTCAACCCGGGGGCGGTGTACTGGAGTTGGCCGGCGCGCCTACGGCGGAACCGGTCGTCGGGGCCGCGCCGGAACCGTCGGCACCCGTCGGCACGGCGGACCCGCTGGGCCTCGGGGAACGGGGAGCGCCGGGCGGCGGCCCCGCGGACACTGCCCTCCTTCCGGCCCCCGCCCCGTCCCTCGCGCAGGGAAGCCCGGCCCAGGAACCCCGGACGCTGCCCGGTACCGCCGCGTCCGGCCGCCTCTCCCCCGCCGTCGCCAAGGCGGCCAACCGCCGCAAGCTCGCCGCCGCCGGGGACCTGCTCACCCGCTACACCGCCCAACCCGCCCTGCCGACCACGACGGTTCAGCCGACGCCGACGCCGGCACCGACGAGCGGCTTCCTGCCCGCCACCGCGACCTCGGTGACCGACACCGGCGCCATCGCGTACACGGCAGCAGCCACCGCACCCGCGACGGACACAGGCAGCTTCCCTTACGCGGCAACCACCGCACCCGCGACCGACACAGGCAGCCTCCCGTACACCGCAGCCACCGCACCCGCGACCGACACAGGCAGCCTCCCGTACACCCCCACCACCACACCCGCGACCGACACAGGCGCCTCCCTCTATACAGCGCCCGCCCCTGCCGCCGTCACAGACACAGGCTCCCTCCCGCACCTGGCCATCCCTGACATCGCCGCGTCCCCGGCCCCGATGACCTCCCCCGACGCCACCCTGACCCCCACCAGCCCCCCGGCACCGGTGTCCCCTCGTGCCCTGCGCGCGGCCAAGGCGATCGCGTTCGCTCGGGCGCAGATCGGGAAGCCGTGCGTGTGGGGTGCGATGGGGCCGGGATCGTACGACTGCTCCAGCCTCACCCAGGCCGCGTGGAGGGCCGCCGGGGTCACGCTGCCGCGCGCCGCGCACGAGCAGGCGCTGGCCGGCACTCCGGTCATGCCGGCCGGGCTCGAACCCGGTGATCTCGTCCTCTTCTTCGACGACGACCGGCATGTGGGCCTGCACGTCGGCGGCGGCATGATGGTGCACGCTCCGGGGCCCGGGTCGACGATCCGCGAGGAGTCGATCTACGGCGCCGGGGAGGCGGCGATCCACCGGATCATCCGGCCGGCCTGACCGGGTCAGCCGCGGCGCCGGGGGGCGCGTCGGCTGTCGTAGTGGTCGAGCAGGGTCTCGGCCAACGGACGGTAGGCGAGGCCGAGTTCGCGGACGCTGCGGCTGTTGTCGACGCGGAAGCGGATGCCGAGGTGTCGGCGGATGTAGTCCTGGGTGAGGCCGAAGGCGGGGCCCAGGACGCGGACCGGCCAGTGCGGGAGCCCGGTGCGGGGCAGCCGCGGGTCCCAGGGGTGGCGGGAGCGGATGATGCGGGACATCTCGTGGAACGAGGCCATGGTCTCGGCCGCCACGATGTAACGCCCCTTCGCCTCGGGGTTCTCGGCCGCGGCGATGTGCGCGTCGGCCACCTCGCGGACGTCGGCGGTGGTGAAGCTGAAGTCCGGGGCGCCGTAGCAGAAGCAGCCCCGGAACAGCTCGTCCAGCAGGAAGAGGCTGCCGGAGTCGGAGGCGGGGGTGAACGAGGGGCCCAGGACCAGGCCGGGGTTGATCGAGACCATGCGCCAGCGGTCCTGCGCGGCCTCGGCGTCCCAGGCGGCGCGTTCCGCGAGGGTCTTGGCGTAGTGGTAGGGGTTGCTCTCCACCGTGCTGGTGGTGTTGACGTACCGCTCGGACAGCACGCGGCCGTCCATCTCCAGGACGTCGGCGTAGTCCCCGAAGATCGCGCCCACGGTGGAGGTGAAGATCAATATGCCCACCTCGGGGGTCCGGTCGATGCTCGCCAGGACGTTGCGGGTGCCGAGCAGTGCCGGTTCCACGACATCCCGTCGGCCGTCCCGGATGCGCTCGGGCATGAGGAACGGTGAGGCCACGTGGAAGACGGCCGGGCAGCCGCGGAACGCCTCGTCGAAGGAGCCGTCGGCCAGCAGGTCCGCCTCGAACAGCTCCAGTCGGCCGGGGAACGCCTCCTGCAGGTCCCACAGCGGGCGCACCTTGGCCGCGTCCACCCGGCTCCGCACCGTGGCCCGGACCCGGTAGCCCCGCTCCAGGAGCCGTCGTACCACGTGGCTGCCGACGAAGCCGCTGCCGCCCGTCACCGCGACGGTCGCCCCCGGGACGATCGTCCCCGTGTGTCCGCCCACGCCCGCTCACCCCTCGCCGCCGGCCCGCGCCCAACCCACCGAGGGCCTCACATAAGCAACCCCTCGACAACCCATAAGATCAGCTTATGAGGTCATAGACCAGACCCGCGTACCAACTTAGGGCTGCCTTAGTTTAGGCTTCCTGATCAAGTCGCCCATTGCCCGTTCGAAGGGAACCTGATCATGCCGCGCCCCCTGCGGGTAGCCATCGTCGGAGCCGGCCCCGCCGGGATCTACGCCGCCGACGCCCTGCTCAAGTCCGAGGTGGCCACCGACCCCGGTGTGTCCATCGACCTCTTCGAGCGGATGCCCGCCCCGTTCGGCCTGATCCGGTACGGCGTCGCGCCCGACCACCCGCGCATCAAGGGCATCATCACCGCCCTGCACCAGGTGCTCGACAAGCCGCAGATCCGTCTGTTCGGCAACGTCGACTACCCGACCGACCTCGGCCTGGACGACCTGCGTGCCTTCTACGACGCGGTGATCTTCTCCACCGGCGCGACGGCCGACCGCGAGCTGCCCATACCCGGCATCGACCTGGACGGCTCCTACGGCGCCGCCGACTTCGTCTCCTGGTACGACGGCCACCCGGACGTGCCGCGCACCTGGCCGCTGGAGGCCGAGAAGGTCGCCGTGCTCGGTGTCGGCAACGTGGCCCTGGACGTGGCCCGCGTCCTGGCCAAGACCGCCGACGAGCTGCTGCCGACCGAGATCCCGCCGAACGTCTACGACGGCCTGAAGGCCAACAAGGCCGTGGAGATCCACGTCTTCGGCCGCCGTGGCCCGGCGCAGGCGAAGTTCAGCCCGATGGAACTGCGCGAGCTGGACCACTCCCCGAACATCGAGGTCATCGTCGACCCCGAGGACATCGACTACGACGAGGGCTCGATCGAGACCCGGCGCGGCAACAAGCAGGCCGACATGGTCGCCAAGACGCTGGAGAACTGGGCGATCCGCGACGTCGGCAACCGCCCGCACAAGCTCTTCCTGCACTTCTTCGAGTCGCCGGCCGAGATCCTCGGCGAGGACGGCAAGGTCGTCGGCCTGCGCACCGAGCGCACCGCCCTGGACGGCACCGGCAACGTCAAGGGCACCGGCGAGTTCAAGGACTGGGACGTCACCGCCGTCTACCGCGCGGTCGGCTACCTCTCCGAGAAGCTGCCCAAGCTGCCCTGGGACATCGACTCCGGAACCGTCCCGGACGAGGGCGGCCGGGTGATCGAGGAGGGCGGCACTCATCTGCAGTCCACCTACGTCACCGGCTGGATCCGGCGCGGCCCCGTCGGCCTCATCGGCCACACCAAGGGCGACGCCAACGAGACCGTGGCCAACCTCCTGGACGACTACGCCCAGGGTCGGCTGCACACCCCCTCCGCGCCCGAGCCGGAGGCCGTGGACGCCTTCCTCGCCGAGCGGAACGTCCGCTTCACCACCTGGGAGGGCTGGTACCGGCTGGACGCCGCCGAGCGTGCCCTGGGCGAGCCGCAGGGCCGCGAGCGCGTGAAGATCGTCGAGCGTGAGGACATGCTGCGGGAGAGCGGGGCGTAAGGTCCCGGCTCTCCTCGGGCCCCGGGGGGCCGGCGCGGTGCGCCGGCCCCCCCCCCCCGGCAAGCCCCCCCCCCCAGGGGGAACCACACGGGC
>NZ_JBEYYR010000025.1:0-102820 GCF_040645635.1 Streptomyces sp. NPDC046727 | reverse complement strand
GGGGGGGGGGGGGCCGGGCCCCCCCCGGGGCCCGGGGGGGGGGGGGGGGGCCCCCCCCCCCCCGCGCCGTTCATGCCCCCGCCGCCTGTGCGAACAGCTCGTGCAGCGGCACCGGTGACAGCAGCCGGGTGAAGGGGCCGTACAGGCCCTTGCCCGCCCGGACCGCCCCGTGTGTGCGCAGCTTGCCGCTCTCCACGGGCAGATGGGGTGCGTCGAGGGTCTCCCAGGTGTCGCGGGCGAAGGCCGTGCGCCCGGCCCGGGCCCGCCGGCCGGTCTCCACCGCCCCGACCGCCACCAGCTCCGCCTGCGCCGCCTTGTGCCGGGCGGCCGTCCAGCCGTTCCAGCGGCGGACGTTGCGGTCCGTGGGCCGGGCGAGCGCGCCCAGCTGGAGGTGGAGCGCGGCGGCGTCCGCACCGACACCGAGCCGCCGCGCGACCTCGGCGACCAGGTCGGGGACGCTGAGCGCCGGGTTGGCCTCGTAGCCGCCCGCGGGCACCGGAGTGCCGGCCGCCCGGTCCGCCATCCGGACCAGGCCGTCGAGCAGCGCCCGGGTCTGCGTGACCTCCCGCCGGAGCCGGGGCAGGTCCAGCCGGTCGCACAGGTCCAGCGCCCGTGCCACGCGTTCCGGGTCCGCCAGGGCGGCCGTGCGCAGGAAGACGTCCCCGCTGGGGACCGCGACGACGAACATCCCGTCGTCCGTCGCCGCGGAAGCCTCCTTGACGGTGTCCAGGAGCGGCTCCGCGCACGGGATCACGGTGCCCGCGTAGGGCCGGAAGGCCGGATCCTCGGCGGCGGCCCGGGCGAGGGCCGGGTTCGACAGCAGCTGCAGCAGCGTGCCCGGCGCGGCGAACCAGGCCCGCAGTCGGGCGTGCAGCTTCAGCGCCCCGTCGGCGGCGGGGTCGCCGACCGGCCGCTCGGTCAGGGCCCAGGCGATCACGGACAGCGTCCGGGTGTGCGGGGCTCGGTCGCTGCGGATCCACTCCCCGGCCGTGCCGTCCGGCTCCGCCTGGTGCAGATGGAGCCGGCCGGTGCGGCTGCCGACCAGGACGTGGCCGCCCGGTTCGGCCGGCGGGCGGCCGGCGGGCAGGGTGCGGGCCCAGTCGGCGGACAGCCCCAGGTCCGTCTCCAGGGCCTCGGCCAGCTCCTCGTCGACGTAGGGCCGGGTGCCGAGCAGCTCGGCCCAGACGGCCGCCATGCGTTCCGCGGCGCGGACGAGGCCGTCCGGCGTCCACAGGTCGGCCGGGTCCTCCGGGACTCCGGCGGCGAGCAGCGCCCGGCGGCCGTGGAGGCCGAGCCGGTGGCAGAAGTCGTCGTACTCCGTGGCCGTGGTCTTGTTCGCCTTGTAGGGCTTGGAGCGCAGCATCCTGGCGTGCTCGTCGTACCCCGCGCGGCGCGGGAGGCCGCCGAGGGCCAGGGTGGCGACGGGACGGCGGACTCCGGTGCGCCAGGAGAAGACGGCGAGGGCCTCGGGGGTGAGCGGGACCAGTCCGTGGCGTTCGGTCAGTTCCAGGAGGCGGGTGAGACGTGCGGCGTCGTCCCGGGTGATCGTGACGGTCTGCTCCTCCTCGGTGCGGGCCGGGGCGGGGGCCGTGGCCGGCTGCACGAAGCGGCAGAGTCCGCCGCGGGCGGGGCCCGCCGCCGTGTCCGGTGCGGCGGCCAGCTCCTCCTGCGGTGCCCGGCCGGTGCGCCAGGTGCCGCCGGGTTCGGCGAAGGGCTGCCGGCTCCAGGTCCGCAGCAGGGCGTTCAGGGCGGTGCGCGCGTCCTCGGGCGTGGTCTCCACCGCGGCCCGCCAGGCGACGGCGTCGATGCCGCCGAGCAGCACCTGCCATTCGGCGGGGCGTGCGGGCGGGGCGAGGCCGCGGGTCTCGTCGTCGATCTCGCCGCGCAGGAAGCGGCCGTCGGCGGCGACGGCGGTGAGGGTGCCGGCGTGCCGCTCGGGGATGTGGGCCTCGTAGGCGCGCAGGTCGGGAAGCAGGCCGGACAGGGCGGGGACGAGGGCGGTGTCGGGGATGTCGGCGGGGAGGTCCACCACCGGCCCGGAGCGCATGATGCCGACGCGCCGGGACAGCTCCTCGCGGCGGCGCAGCACGTCGGCCGCGAGCCGGGCCGCGCGCACCACTCCGTCCCGCACGCGGGCGTCGCCGGCCTCGGGCAGCAACCGGCTGACCCGGTCGCGCAGCTCGTCGTCGTCGCGGGTGGCGAGGGCAGTGTCCAGGAGGGCGCGGACGGACGCGTCGGAGACGGTGCGCAGCGCCTTGGAGGAGCGTTCGTCGCGTGGGGTGAGGAAGTGCCAGAACGCGGGCGGCGGCACCGGGCCGGCCGCCTCGCCGAGGGTGGGCGGATGGTCGCGGTCGCGGCGGGAGGGCGGGCCGAAGCCGTGGACCTGCCAGAGCAGCGAGTTGTCGGCGGCGGCGTGGCAGCGGACGGTCGTCTCGCCGGCGGTGACGGCGTCCTCGCCGCCTTCGGGGAGGCCGATGATGCCCCAGGGGTGGCGGCCGAAGCGGCGGCTGCGGTAGCGGGCGGTGCGGCCGTCGACCGACTCCAGCAGGAACTCGGTGGGCGAGGGGCCCTGGTAGGGCGTGCGGTTGAGGACGCGGCAGCCCACGAGCCGGCCGTCCTGCCCGAGCGGGGAGGCCGGGACGTCCTCGGGGAGCACGGCGAGGTACTGGCCGCCCTCGAACTCCTCCATGCCGGGCGGGAGTTCCCGGTCGCGGTGGAAGTCCGGCAGGGCGCGGTCGGTCGCGGGGGCACCGGTCACGGGATCGTACGGCGTCCAGTTGCCGCGGGTGTGGAACACCCGGGCGCCGTAGAAGCGCCGGCCGTCGCTCATCTGGAAGTCGTGACCGCCGATGCCCTCGCGCCCGCCCGGCCGCAGCACCCGCTCCCCGTCGAACCGGCCGCCGCGGTCCGGGGTCTCGAACTGGAACCCGAAAGCGCCCTGGATCAGTCCGTCGTACGGCCGCAGGCCGAACCGCTCCTGCGGTGTGAACACCTCGTGCGGACGGTCGGCCCAGAACGCCTGGTCGGCGGCGGAGTAGCGGTCGCCGGTGCGCCAGCTGACCAGGAACTGCCCGCCGGCGTAGTGGACGGCGTGCGAGGTCGCCTCGTCCGGCACCCGGAAGGTGCAGGTGGCGCGGGTGCCCACGGGATCGACGGCGACGGCGCGGTCTTTGCCGAAGACCGTGAGGACCGGCCAGGTGCAGGTGACACGGAGGGTGTCGGCCGGGTCGAAGCCGGCGACGGCCGCTTCCAGGGCGGGCCAGCCCAGCTCCTCGGGCAGCCCGGCGTGCAGTGCGCGGGCCAGCGGGCCGGTGAGGTCCAGCGCGGCCAGCGCCTCCTCGATGCCGTCCAGGGCGACGGCGGTGGGCCGGTCGAGGAGGCCGGCCAGTTCGGTGACCGCCTCGTCGGCCGCGGCGAGACCACCGCCGCGCAGCGCGCCGAGCAGGCCCTCGATGCGGGTGTGCACCTCGGCGGCGATGCCGGCGTTCTCCGGCAGCCGGGTGATCGCCGTGCCCGCGCCGCGCAGCCCTTCGTGCACGGTGCCTTCCAGACGGCGGCCGAACACCGGGTGGGCGGCCAGGGCCTTCAGGTCGCGGCGCGACCGGTCGTCCCAGAACGTCAGCCGGACGGAGTCGCCGGGGTCCTCGACGGTGATGCCCTCGGCGAGGCACGCGTCCAGGAGGTCGGCGTCCAGGCCCGGCCAGTGGTACTTGTCCTCGTGGATCACCACGGGTGTTCCCGCCGCGCGCAGCCGGGGCGCGAACCGGGTGACGATCTCGAAGAGTTCGGCGGGCATGGGCTGGTTCGCCACGCCGCCGTACGCCACCCGCTGGTGCCGGTACGTGCGCGTGTACCGGCGCAGCCAGCCGGCCAGGCCGCCCTCCGGATCGAGGCGCCCGGACGCCGCCGCGTCCACGATGCCGCCGCGCAGCAGCAGTCGCAGCCAGGCCGCCGCGTCCTTGCGGGAGTCCGGGAACAGGTCGAGCAACGCGGCCTGCGTCTTCGGCCCTTGCGGATGGTCGCCCAGCGGCCCGGCGGCGGCCTCCAGCAGGGCGTCCGGGACCGCCTTGCCGCGTGCGGCACCGAGGACGTGGCCCAGGATCCGGGCGTCCTCGTCGATGCCGAGGCCGGCGGCCCGCGCCGACGCCCCGATCCGGCGGGCCAGGTCGGCGGGGAGTTCCCCGGGCGAGGCCGCCCAGGCCGTGAGCACGCGCACGTACTCCTCGTGCGCCTCGGCCGCGGGCAGCCGGCCAGCCAGCCAGCGCTGATGCTCGCTCAGCTCCTTCACCGGCAGGGCGCCGTGTGCCGCGAACAGCTGCGCGTTGGCCCGCCGCCAGTCCGGGTCGACGGGCAGCGCGTGCTCCTGCTCCGCCTTGCGGGCCAGGGTGTAGGCCTTGGCGGCGGCACCACCGGGATATCCCAGCAGCCGGTGCGCCACCGTGTCCCAGAACCAGGGCAGATGGGCGGGCGGCAGCCCGCGCGCCGGCCGCCGCAGCCGCTCCAGGCAGCGGCCCATCCTGGGATACGCGGACGACACGGCCGCCCCCACCTCGTCGAGCAGGGCGACGGCGGCGCTCTCGGCGCCCGGGTCGTGGGACGTCACCCAGCGCGCGTATGTCCTGGACCGGTGGGTCTCCGTGGGCAGCAGGTCGTGAGTGAGCATGCGGCGATCTTGGCACGAGGCTCCGACACCCGGTCCGGGCCTGTGGACAACGGCCGGTTGCCGCCGGCGCGGCCCTGGGGACGATCGGGGTCGCTTCCGGGACCGTTCCGGGAGAACCCTCAGCCGACCCCCGACAGAAACCCCAACCAACGCCGCACTAGGCCCTGTTAAGGTCCTGCGGTGCTCTCCCTGTCCGAACCCGCCTTCTTCACGCGCCTTCGCGAGGCCCGTCGCGTGCTCGTCGCCGGCGCCGGCGGCGGCTTCGACGTGTACGCCGGGCTTCCGCTGGCCCTCGCGCTGCGGTCGGCCGGCAAGGAGGTGGCGCTGGCCAACCTGTCCTTCGCCGACCTGTACGGGCTGGGCCCGGACACCTGGGTCGCGGAGGACGTCGCCGCCGTCCGCCCGGACACCCCGCTGCGCGGCGACTACTTCCCCGAGCGCGCGCTCGCCCAGTGGCTGCGGTCGCAGGACCTGCCCGACACCGTGTACGCCTTTCCCCTCACGGGTGTCGGGCCGCTGCGCACCGCCTACCGGGCGCTCCTCGCGCACCTGGGCGGAGTGGACGCGATCGTGCTCGTGGACGGCGGCACGGACATCCTGATGCGCGGGGACGAGCACGGGCTCGGCACCCCGGAGGAGGACATGGCGAGCCTGGCCGCCGTCGCCGGGCTCGATGGGGTCCCGGACCGATTGGTGGCCTGTCTGGGCTTCGGGGTGGACGCCCATCACGGCGTCAACCACTCACTGGTCCTGGAGAATCTGGCCGCTCTGGACCGCGAGGGCGGCTACCTCGGCGCTTTCTCCCTCCCCCGGGAGAGCGTGGAGGGGGCCGCCTATCTCGACGCGGTGGCGCACGCCCAGCGCTGCCACGCGAGCCGTCCGAGCATCGTGCAGGGTTCCGTCGCCGCTGCTGTGCGCGGGGACTTCGGCGACGTGCGGTTCACCGAGCGCACCCGGGGCAGCGAGCTGTTCGTCAACCCGCTGATGACGCTGTACTTCTGCGTCGACCTGCCCGCGCTGGCGCGCGCCAACCTCTACCTGGACCGGCTGGAGGACACCGTACTGATGCGCCAGATCAGCACGGCCGTCGCCGAGTTCCGCGACGAGGTGCCCCGACAGCGACCGCCCCGGGCCTTCCCGCACTGACCACCGTCCGCCCAGGACGAGACCGCCCGGCGGCGCCGGCCGGAAGCGCCGGGCAAGCCCGACCGGGAAGACCAGGCCGACTCGGCCCGAGAGGCCCCACCGGCCCGGTCCGAAACACCCGTCGGCCCGAACGCGTACGCCCCGCCTCCCCAGACAGAAACACCCGTCAGCCCAGACAGAAACACCCGGCAAGCCGACCACAAGCGCCCAGCCGACCCGCACCGAACAGCCCCGCCAGCCCCGACGGAAGCAACCGAAACACCGGCCGCCCCAGACGCGTACGCCCCTCCACCCCAGACCAAAACACCCGCCAGCCCCGACGAAAGCGGCCGAAACACCCGCCGGCCTGGACGCCGACGCCAGCCGGCCCCGGGCGGCGGCTCCCGGCAGGGCCGGTCAGCGGCGGATGAGGTCTCGGCTCGCGACCACGGCCAGTGCCGCCGTCAGCAGGACGAGGGCCGCCGTCTGGCCGAGGCCGCCGCCGAGGAGCACGCCGGCTCCCGGCACGTGCAGCCAGGGGTAGAGGGCCGCGACCCGCACCGCCAGGATGAGCAGGCCGAGCGCGGCCAGGGCGAGAGCCGCGCCGGGCGGCGTACGGTCCGTGCGGCGGGCGTGCCGGAGCAGCCAGCCGAGTGCGCCCACGACGAAGCCCGTGGCGGGCGCCCAGACCGTGTCCGCCGCGCCCGGCAGCAGGACGACGGACCCACCGGTCACCACGCAGGCGGCCAGGAACACCAGTCCCGGAGAGCCCACGGGCAGCCGGGCCGGCGGCGCGTCCCGGTGATGGGCGGCGCACAGGGCGAGCGCGGGCAGCCAGGCCAGCAGCGCCGCGGGGGTGTCGTACCACGGCATCCACGCCATGAGCTCGTCCCCGGTCAGCGGGCCGATCAGGGGCCACAGCGTGGGCAGGGCCGCGCCGAGCGCGCTGTACCGGGCCAGTCGGCGGTGGTCGTGCAGCAGGGCGAAGTAGGCCACCGTCCACAGCAGGGGCAGCGTCCACGTGAGCAGGGCGACGACCGTGTCGGTCGTATGGCGGCCGGTGAAGCCGGTGAAGAACATGTGCCGCCCGCTCGCGCCCCGGGTGAACGCCCAGGTCAGCTCCAGGGCCCGGTCCACCACCGCGGAGGCCGCCTGGAGCAGGACGGCGAACAGGGCGAAGAAGCGGACGGCGGAGCCGAGGAGGGCGTACCGGCGGGGTGCGCCGGGCGCGCCGAGCCGGCAGCGCACGGCGAGCGCCGCGATGCTGGCCACCTCGCCGAGCGTGGGCCGGCTCTGGTCCTGGGTGTCGCGGTCGAGGTCCCCCAGGTACGTCTCGACCATCTCCTCCTCCCGTTCACGCCGGTAGTAGGCGGGGAGCAGGCGCAGGACGGCTCGGTAGCGGGACTCCAGCAGCGTGGTCATGCGTAGCCTCCCGCGAGTCCGGGTGAGGTCGGGGGTTCGAGGCCGGCCGGGCCCTCGGCGGCGGGCCGGGCCGGGGCTCCGGCCCGGCGGCCCTCGGCGATGCGCCGCTTGGCGGCCCCGGCACCGGCGGCCATCCGCTCGGCCTCCGCGTCGAGTGCCGTCACGCCCTCGTCGGTGAGCCGGTAGTAGCGCCGCAGCCGGCCCTGCTGCACCTCTTCCCGGTCCAGCACGATCAGGCCGTCCGCGGTGAGCCGGTCCAGCACGCCGTACAGCGTGCCGACCCGCAACTGCACCTCCCCGTCGGACAGGTCCTCCACCTCGCGCAGGATGCCGTAGCCGTGCCGTGGCCGGTCGGCGAGCGCCGTGAGGACGAAGAACGCCGCACGGGTCATACCCTTCGCTGTCATGCGGCCAGGATATATCGGCTGCCGATATATATCGACGGAAGGACGCCGTCGGGCGTGTCCTGTCCGCCGACGGGGCGAGTCCGGTACACCGTCCGGGTGAATGCCGAGGGGCGCCGCGTCGAGGCGGGGACGGGGAGTGAACGGGGTCCGCCCCAAAGCGGATGGGCGGGCGGACCCCGTTCGCCCGCCCATTGTGGGCGCCGCGCCCGGCGTCCGGGCACGGGTGAACCGCGGTCACCTGACGCGTGTCACGCACACCCCGGGCGTACGGCGCACACCCCGTGCGCCGGTCTCGCATCCGGGCGACGCGCGGGGCCGGGCCCCCGGCCGCCGTGTCGCCCGCCGAACGGTGATACTGGGTAGCTCACCCGCCCCCATCAGCAGATTGGCCCATGTCGAACTCCACCACCGACCGCGCCATCGTCCCGCAGACCGTCTGGGCGGCCCGGGGCCGTCACACCGGCCCCGCACCCGAGGACGTCGTCAGCCGCACCCTGCGCCGGCACAAGGAGAGCGGGGACATCGACGACTTCGCCGAGCCGCCTGTGACCGAGGAATCCGGTCGGCGGGTCTTCGAGGCCCGCTGGCGGGCCGACGGCACGGTGATCGTGCGGGCCCGGCTCACCCTCGTACCCCCTCAGGGCCGGCCGCAGGGCCACGAGTGGCGGCTGGTCGCGGAGGCGGAACGCCCGTGGGACGAGGCGTGGCCCTCGCCCGCGACCCTGTTCTGGCCCGAGGGCGGCGCAGACGCGGGCGACGGATCCTGGGACCACCACCCCACGATCGCCGGACTGCGCTTCCGGCAGGTCAACGCGCTGCCCGAGGACGACAAGGAGATGCGGCGCCGGCTGCGCGACGCGGCCCGGGAGTCATGGTGCCTCCATGTCGTCGTGCACGAGGCGATGACGCCGGACGAGCAGGGCCGGCTGCCGCTGGCCCGGCTGCTGCCGCCCGGCCTGAGACACCGCGTGATCGAGCACCGGGCCGCCCCGCAGCAGCTGCGCGGCGTCAACTGGGCGCTGAAGGACCTCGGCGTCGAGGTGCCGCGCGGCGGCGCGGTGCTGCTGCCGCCGGATCCGGCACCGGAGGACTACGACGGCCGGGAGCACAGCGTACGCAGCGTCTTCCTGGACGGTTCGCAGCCGTCCGCACTCCTCGCGGCCCTGCGTCACTTCGTCGCCCTGCCCCGGCCGCTGCCGCAGCACGCCGAGGAGGCGCTGACGGACCTGCGCGAGAACTGGACCCTGTTGACCCTTCAGGAGCAGCTGGAGCGCGAACGGCGGCTGGTCGCCATGTACGCGGAGGCCCTGGAGGCGATGACGAAGTCCCGGGACCTGTACAAGCAGGCCGCCGAGCAGGCGCTGGAGGCCCTGGCCGCCTATCGCGACGTCCCCTCGCCTGGCGTGCCGCAGCAGCGGCCCGGCTCCCGGACACCGGGCGCGCTGCAGCAGCTGACCCGGACGTTCGAACGGCTGAAGCTCACGGCGAGGAACCGGCAGCAGGAGGAGTCCGCCGCGGATGCCTCCGCGAACGGCACCCCGGCCGACCCCGCGCGGGAGGACGACGACGGCACGGGCACCGGCGGTGACACGGACGACCGCTCGTCGTAGCGGTCCCGACCGGGACGAGGAGCCGGGATGGACACGACCACGACGCTGCTGGTGATCGGGGCCGTCGTCGCGGCGGTGCTGCTCGCCGTCGCCGTCGGGCTGCTGGTACGGCTGGTGCGGGCCCGGCGGACGCTGCGGCGGGCGGGGCTGCCGACGGGCCCGCGGTGGGTGTTCTGGGGCGCGGTCGCGTATCTGCTGCTGCCCACCGATCTGCTGCCCGACCCGGTCTACCTGGACGACATCGGCGTGCTGCTCCTCGCCCTGCGCAGCCTGCGCGCCGCCCGGCCGCTGCCGCGGGGGACGACCGGGCCCTGACCTTCGGCCCGGTCGACTCGCCCGCCCGGCTGCGGGCGCCGGCTCTGCGGCGTGGCTCAGCGCTGGGTGTTGCCCAACGTCAGGGCGGTGAGCAGGACCGCCAGTGCGCCCAGGGCGGCTGCCACGGACGTCGGGGCGGCCAGCCAGGGCGGGGCCAGGGTCGCCGCCTCCAGGCGGGCCGGATCCGGCAGCCCGGACCGTTGGCCGAGCATCTGTGCCACGGCGAGCAGCGCCGTGACCCCGACGGTGGCCGTCGCAGCGATGAGCCGGACCGGCGCCGCCCGCGCGGTGAGGGCGAGCGCCAGCAGCCCGCACAGTGCGGACGTGAACACGGTGGCCCCGAGGACGCCATGGGACAGCCCGGTCCAGTAGCGCGGGACGTGCGCCACCCCGCACAGGAGCACCAGCAGCGCGGCAGCCCGGGCGGCCCACACGCAAGCCGCCGGTGCCCGTCCGTCCCCGGAACGGTCCCCGACAGGCTGACGCTTCCTCACCGTCCGTACGCCGGTGGTCCGGTCCCGCAGGCCCCGCACGACCAGCGGTGCCGTGACAACAGGCATCGGCACGGCGTCGGCGGGCCCGGAAACCACCCGTTCGGGAACACCCCGTTCGGGAACACCCCGCTCGGGAACCACCGGCGCAAAACCCGGCCGCTCGGGCAGCGGACGCTCAGGCGACGGTCCCTCAGCAGGAGGGCACTCAGCGGGAGGGCACTCAGCAAGCGGGCGCTCGGGCGGCTTGCGGTCCTCGGCCAGGCGGCCGATCAGCTCGGCGAGTTCCTCGACGGGCCGGTGGACGGCCACCGCCCGCACGGCCGCCTCCCCGCAGTGGGGCCCCGCCGGCGTGCGGTGCAGCAGGTGCACCAGCCGGGAGACGTCCTCCAGGGGGCGGTGCTCGACGGCGGCGCGGATCGCCTCGTCGGCGCTGCCGGTCTCGCGGGGCGGCTCGGTCAGCAGGGTCACCAGGTGGGCGACGTCCTCCACGGAACGGTCGACCCCGGCCGCGCGCAGCGCGTCGGCCGTGGCCCGGGCATGCTCGGGTGAGCGCTCCAGCAGGGTGATCAGCCGGACCACGTCCTCCAGCGGGCGCTCGGCGACGGCCGCGTGGACCAGGCCCGGCAGCGGATCGTCGTCCGGGGAGACGCCCGGGGATTCGTCCGCGTGGTGCGGGTCGGGAGGCTCCTCGGGCGGCCCCATGGGCAGCGTGAGGAACTGGGGGAACGTGGGGGGAAGGCCTGGGACGGGTGGTGCCGGAGGTATCAGCGAGTCGTCGGGACGGGGGGACGAAGAGCGGATGGTCATCTCGGCTCCAGGGGAAGGGCGCGACCGCGCCGGCGCCCTCGTGCGGTCGCGGCAGTTCGCAGTCCATTACTAGGAGCGGGCCACGGGCCCCGCCACTCGGGCCGGGCAAAGGTGTGAGACGGCCGCATGACCGCCTTCTCCCCCTCCCCTCCTCCCCGCTCCGCCCAGGTGCGTTCCGCGCGTGTCGTGGCGCATTCTTGCTGTGTCATCCACCGGAGGCGCACGGGACGAGGTAGGGCCGATGGCTGGGAGCGACGAGCAGGCGGTCCGCGCGCGGGCCCGGCTGACCGCGCTGCTGGCCGACGCCTCGACCGGTGCGCTCGGCGCGGCCGGCGGCCGGGTGGCGGGTGTCTATCTGCGGTCCGGCACCCCGGGCCTGCTGCGCCTCTCGGTGCTCGCGGGACTCCCCTCGGCGCTGTTCAAGCCGTGGTGGCGGCTGCACGTCGACCGTCCCTTCCCCGTCGCCGACGCCTACCGGCTGGGCGTCCAGGTGGTCCTTCCGAACGCCACCGAGACCATGCGCCGGTACCCGCAGTTCGCGGCCGGCCTGCCCTTCCCGTTCGGGTCGGTGCACGTGCCGGTGCCGGGCGGGACCGAGCCGCTCGGTGTGCTCACGGTGCTGCGTCCGACGCAGACGGACAGCGCGGACGAACTCCTCGACCGGGAGCTGCTCGCCCGGCTGGCCGAGGGCCTGGGCGCCGAACTGCTCGGCCTGGCCGACGGGGACGAGAACGCGGTCCGCTGGGAGGGCGAGCCGGCGTGCGTACGGCCGCCCGCCACCCGGCCCGCCCAGGCCGCCGTAGGACGCTTCAGCTGGGACCCGGCGACCTCCTCGGTGGTCGCGGACGACCGGCTGTACGCCCTCCTCGGCCTGCGGCCCGGCGAGTTCGCGGGGACGGAGACGGCGCTCGCGGACGCCGTGGCCCCGGAGGACGCGCACCGGATCCTGGCCGCGCTGCGCGACGCCGCCGCCGGGAAGCCGCCGAGCGCGCCGCTGAGCCTGCGGGCCCGGGACGGCACGCCGCGGCTGATGGACCTGTGGCCGGCCGGCGCCGACGACGTCGAGCAGGCGGTGGGCGGGGTGGTGCTCGACCCCGGTTCGGCCGCCGCCGCCGAGGGCGCGGCCGACCTGCTGCCGCAGGGCGTGTTCTGTCTGGACCGGATGGGGCTGATCGTGTACGCCAACCCGGCCGCGGCCCGGCTCACGGGCCGGGAGCGGGAGGGGCTGCTCGGGTGCGCGCTGTGGGACGCGATGCCGTGGCTGACCGGGCCGCCGTACGACGACCATCTGCGCGGCGCCCTGCTCTCCCCGGACCCGGTGCACTTCCATGTGCGGCGGCCCGCCGGCGATGGCGACGCGCCCGGCGAGGGCGACTGGCTGGCCGTGTCGGTGCATCCCGGCACGGAGCTGCTGACCTGCACGCTCGTCCCGGCCAGCCGTATGGACACCGCGGCGGAGCCGGCCCCCGAGGCGCACGTCGCGGAGGACACGGTGGCGGGCGGTCACGCGATGGCTCCGCTGTACCGGCCGATCGCGCTGGCCATCGCGCTGACGGACGCGGTGACCGCCCGGCAGGTGTCCGCGGTGGTCATGCAGGAGCTGCTGCCCGCGTTCGGCGGCCGGCGGCTTGCCATCTATCTGCTCCAGGACCGGCATCTGTACCTGGCCTGGGAGACGGGGTTCCCGCAGGGCTTCCTCGCCCCCTTCGACGGCGTCGGCCTCGACGCGCGCATACCGGGCGTCGAGACCCTGACCACCGGCCGGCCGCTGTTCTTCGAGTCCATGGAGCAGCTCGCGGTGGCCTATCCGGGCATCCCGCTCGACGCGGACGTGGGGGCGCGCGCCTTCCTGCCGCTGATCGCCTCCGGCCGGCCGGTCGGCTCCTGCATCCTCGGCTTCGACCGCCCGCGCAGCTTCAGCACGGAGGAGCGTACGGTCCTCACCGCACTCGCCGGGCTCATCGCGCACGCGATGGAGCGGGCGCGCCGCTACGACAGCGAGGCGGCCCTCGCCCGCGGCCTGCAGCAGGCCCTGCTGCCGCGCCGGCTGTCGACGCATCCCGGGGTGGAGACCGCGGGCCGGTATCTGCCGGGCACGCAGGGCATGGACGTGGGCGGCGACTGGTACGACGTGGTGGAGGCCGGGGACGGGCTCGCGCTGGTCATCGGCGATGTGCAGGGGCACGGGGTGCAGGCGGCGGCCACCATGGGCCAGCTGCGCAGCGCCGTCCGCGCGTTCGCGCTGGGCGACCGGCCGCCGGACGAGGTGCTGAGCGGCACCAACCATCTGCTGATCGACCTGGACCCGGGCCAGTTCGCCAGCTGCTGCTATCTGCGCCTGGACCCCGCCACCGGCCTGGCCCGGATCGCCCGGGCCGGCCATCCGCCGCCGCTGCTGCGCTGCGCCGACGGCCGCACCCGGGTGCTGCACGTCCCCGGCGGTGTCGTCCTCGGGGTGGATCCGCAGGCCCGGTACCCGGTGACCGAGCTGCTGCTGGAGCCGGACGCGATCCTCGCCCTGTACACCGACGGGCTGGTGGAGCGGCCCGGCGCCGACATCGACGAGGGCATCGCGGCACTGCGGCTGGCGCTCGCCAAGGCCGGCGCCGCCGCCTCCCGGCGGGGCGGGCGGTCCCTGGCCGGGGTCGCCGACCGGCTCACGGCCGGCGCCCGGCACGCCACCGACCGCCCCGACGACGTGGCCCTCCTGCTCGCCGCCCGCCGCGCGGCACCCCCGCGCGACCGCTGGCCGAACCGCGCCACGGGCCGCCCGGCACCCCCCGCCGTCCGCTGACCGAGCCACACCGCGGCCGGCCAGGGCACACCGCCTGGCCGGACGCTTGCCGTCCGGTCGGCCGTCGCCGCCTCGGGCGACGGTCTCGCCTGACGGCGCGGGGCAGTGTAGACATGGGCACATGGTGCGACTGCTCGGCCGGTCCGCGACACGGCCGCCCCGATCTTCCGGGCACCCGCGCGCACCGCACAGACCGCCGGCGGAGGAACGCGGCGGCGGCCGGCCGGGGGTGCTCCGGTCCGCGATGACCGGGCGCAGCGTGGCCGGTCAGGTGTTCCTCCTCCAGGTGGCGATCGTGCTGCTGCTGATCGTGTCGGCGGTGGTGGCCCAGGTGCTCCAGGTACGGCACGACAGCGACATCGAGGCGACCAATCGTTCCCTCGCCGTGGCCGAGACGTTCGCCCAGGCGCCCGGCACGGCCGCGGCGCTGCGCTCCCCCGACCCCACGGCCGTGCTGCAGCCGCGCGCGGAGGCCGCCCGCAAGGCGACCGGCGTGGACTTCATCGTCGTGATGAACACCGACGGCATCCGCTACACGCACCCCAAGACCGACCGCATCGGCAAGAAGTTCGTCGGCACGATCGCCCCGGCCCTGGCCGGCCGCACGGTCATCGAGCACATCACCGGCACCATCGGCCCGCTGGTGCAGGTCGTGGTACCGGTGCGGGACAGGAACGGCACGGTGGTGGGCCTGGTGTCGGCCGGCATCACCACCGCGCACGTGGGCGGGGCCGCCCAACAGCAGCTGCCGCTGCTGCTCGCCGCGGCGGCCGCCGCGCTGGCGCTGGCCACCGCGGGCACGGCCCTGGTCAGCAGACGGCTGCTGCGCCAGACGCACGGCCTCGGGCCGCACGAGATGACCCGGATGTACGAGCACCACGACGCGGTGCTGCACGCGGTCCGGGAGGGCGTGCTGATCGTCGGCGGCGACGGCACGCTGCTGCTCGCCAACGACGAGGCCCACCGGCTGCTCGACCTGCCCGCGGACGCCGAGCGGCGGCACGTCCTGGAGCTGGGCCTGGACGACGAGACGGCGGGGCTGCTGGCCTCCGGGCGGGTCGCGACGGACGAGGTGCGCCTGGTCAAGGACCGCCTGCTGGCGATCAACCAGCGGCCCACGGACCTGCGCGGCGGCCCGCCCGGCAGCGTCACCACGCTGCGCGACTCCACCGAGCTGCGCGCCCTGTCGGGCCGTGCGGAGGTGGCCCGGGAGCGGCTGAACATGCTGTACGACGCCGGGGTCGGCATCGGCACCAGCCTGGACGTGACCCGGACCGCGGAGGAGCTGGCGCAGCTGGCGGTGCCCCGGTTCGCGGACTTCGCCACGGTGGACCTGTTCGACGCGGTGCTGAGCGGCGAGGAGCCGCGGCCGGGGACGGCGCTGTGCCGCGCGGCCTGCGCGGGCGTCCGCAAGGACGCCCCGCTGTACCCGGTCGGCGAGCGGATCCGGTGGGTGGCGACCTCGCCGCAGGCCCGTGCGCTGACGACCGGGCAGTCGGTCGTGGTGCCGCAGCTGCGCGAGGAGCCCGGCTGGCGGGCGCAGGACCTGGAGCGCACCGACCAGGTGCTGGCGTACGGCATCCACTCGCTGATCACCGTGCCGCTGCGGGCGGGCAGTCTGGTGCTGGGCGTGGCGAACTTCTGGCGCTCCCAGAAGCCGCAGCCGTTCGACTCCGAGGAGCTGGCCCTCGCGGAGGAGCTGGTGGCGCGGGCGGCGGTGTCCATCGACAACGCGCGCCGGTACACCCGGGAGCACAGCATGGCGGTCACCCTCCAGCGCAGCCTGCTGCCGCGCACCCTGCCCGAGCAGGACGCCCTGGAGATCGCCTACCGCTATCTGCCGGCCCAGTCCGGGGTGGGCGGCGACTGGTTCGACGTGCTGCCGCTGTCCGGTGCCCGGGTGGCGCTCGTCGTCGGGGACGTCGTCGGGCACGGGCTGCACGCGGCGGCGACCATGGGCCGGCTGCGGACGGCCGTGCACAACTTCTCGGCGCTCGACCTGCCGCCGGACGAACTCCTCGGCCTGCTGGACGAGCTGGTCGGCCGGATCGACCAGGACGAGACCGCGGCGACGGGCGCGGCCGTGGTGACGGGCGCGACCTGCCTCTACGCGATCTACGACCCGGTGTCCCGGGTGTGCACCGTGGCCCGGGCCGGCCATCCGCCGCCCGCGCTGGTGCACCCGGACGGCAGCGTGGAGTTCTCGGACGTGCCCGTGGGCCCGCCGCTGGGTCTGGGCGGGCTGCCGTTCGAGACGGCGGAGCTGGAGCTGGCGGAGGGCAGCCGGCTGGTGCTGTACACCGACGGTCTGGTGGAGGACCGGGAGCGGGACATCGACGAGGGGCTCGACCTGCTGCGGGACGCCCTGAGCCGGACGCCGGGCGCATCCCCGGAGGACACCTGCCGAACCGTGCTGGACCGGCTCCCGGCCCGGCCGAGCGACGACGTGGCGCTGATCGTGGCCCGCACCCGGGTGCTGGGCGCCGACCGGGTCGCGCAGTGGCAGGTGCCGTCCGACCCGGCCGCGGTGTCTCAGGTGCGGTCCTCGGTGACCCGGAAGCTGGCCGACTGGGGGCTGGACGAGCTGGCGTTCACGACGGAGCTGGTCCTGAGCGAGCTGGTCACCAACGCCATCCGCTACGGCCGCGGCCCGATCGGGGTGCGGCTGCTGCGCGACCGCACGCTGATCTGCGAGGTCTCGGACCGCAGCACCACCTCGCCGCATCTGCGGTACGCGGCGAGCACCGACGAGGGCGGCCGGGGCCTGTTCCTGGTCGCCCAGCTCGCCGACCGCTGGGGCACCCGGTACACCCCGCACGGCAAGGTGATCTGGGCGGAGCAGCCGCTGCCCTGAGCGGCCCGGACGCGAAGAATTCCGTTGAGGTCCCGCCGGGCGATGCGTGATGATCTCCGGCATGTTCTCGCGCAGGAATCGCCGGAAGAACCGGCCCGAGTCCCCCGCACTGCTCACCGCCTGGGAGGCCCTGGACGCCGGGGATGTGCCCGGTGCGCTGCGGCAGGTGCGGGCGGCCGGGGAGGACCAGCCGCTCGGTGAGGTGGCCCTGGTGGTGGGGCGGGCGGCCGGCGCCGCCGGCTTCGACGACCTCGCCGGGGCAGCGGCCGCGCTGGCCGCCGCCCCCGAGGACGCGCGGGCGCTCTACGACTACGGGTACGCGTGCATCGAGCGCGGGGTGTCCGCGCTGGCGGTCCCCGCGCTGCGTGCGGCGCTGAGCCGCAGCGGCGGCGCCCTGCCGGTACTGCGGGAGCTGGTGTCCGCGTACGAGGACGAGGGCCGGCACCAGGAGGCGATGACCGAACTCGCCCGGCACGAAAGCCGCCTCCTGGACTGGCCGGACCGCTATCTGCTGGTGTTCAACGCCGTGCTGGCGGGCGAGCTGGAGCAGGCCCGGCGCCAGCACGCGCTGCTGTCCGACCCGGAGGACGCGCAGTGGCAGCCGGCCCGGGACCGGCAGAACCGGATGCTCGCGCGGGCGGTCGACGCCGAGCGGGCGGGCCGGCTCGACCGGTCCGATCTGCGGGGCTGGCAGTACGTGATCGGCGGCACGGTCCTCGGCACGCTGTCGCCTTACGGCTTCGACGCGGGGATGAACGGCCGCTACGCCTGGCTGCAGGACACCCCGGACCAGTGTCTGCGCGGCCTCCTGCGGCTGCGCGCCCTCCTCGCGGCCACCGGGGTGCGGCCCCGGTCGGTGTCGCTGCTGCCGGACCGGGACTCGCGGATCCTGGGGCTCGCCGCGGCGGAGGTGCTGGGCCTGCCGGCCGAGCCGTTCGCGCCGGGCCGGGCGGACACGGTCGTCGTGGCCTACGACCTCGACGGGGTCGCGGCGCACGACGGCGGTCCCGAGCTGATCGGGGAGCTGTTCGAACGCGCCCCGGGCCAGGTGCTGCACGCGCACGCGTGCTGCTGGACGGACCCGCCCGCGATCACCCCGGACAGTGCCGCCCTGCTGCACCAGTCGGTGGTGGCGCCGTGGGGCGAGCAGCTGCGCCAGGGTAAGGACGGCGGGGTCGAGCGGGGGCCGGCGGACGACCGCCCGGAGGCGGAGGTCGCCGCCGGGATCACCGCCGCGGACC
This sequence comes from Streptomyces sp. NPDC046727, assembly GCF_040645635.1. Lineage (NCBI taxonomy): Bacteria > Bacillati > Actinomycetota > Actinomycetes > Kitasatosporales > Streptomycetaceae > Streptomyces > Streptomyces sp. NPDC046727. The sequence goes on along the minus strand of NZ_JBEYYR010000025.1, from coordinate 85,088 downwards.
CGGCCGCCGATCCCGGGGACGGCGACGGCCCGGCGGACGGCGACACGGAGTTCACCGCGTTCGCCACGGCCGTCGCCGGCACATGGCTGCGCGGCGACCGGGCGCGCGTGCGGTCCGCCGGGCCCGTGCCCAGTTCCCGGTTCGCCTGAGCGGGGCGGTGGTCAGCCGCCGTCGATCCGCGAGCGCAACAGCTGCTTGCCCAGTTCGGCACCCTTGCGGCTGTCGGCCTGGGCCTTGCGGAACAGGTCCACGACCTCGCTGTCCTTGTCGCGCTCGGCGTCCTGGATGTACTGCTCCAGGCGAAGGGCGTTGCTCAGGCACGCCTCCACGTACCAGATGAGGTTGTAGTCCTTGTCTCGGGTACCGGTGATGCCGCCGGTCTCGCTGGTGCTGGTCATCCGGGGTCTCCTCCTTCGGTCGACCCTGTGTCGCTTGCGCTTTCGGACACCCCGGGTACCCGTGCGACCTGCGGGCACACAGCCCGCTTCGGCCCGGCCCTACTCGTCGATCACCGCGCCGAAGCGGGCCGCGTGGGCGGGGCCGCCGAGGCCGGCTGCGCCGTAGGTCCAGGAGCCGTCGGCGAGCAGGCCGCTGCCGCTCGCGGGGAGGAGCCACACCACGCCGTCGCCCGCGTTCTCGCCGGGCGCGGCGGCGATCAGTTCGGCGCGGCCGTCGCCGTCGGTGTCGGCGAGGCGCACCTGGGCGCCCCACGCGTCGTCGGCCTCGGCCGTGCCGGGGACGGCCCGGGTGTTCTGGTCGAAGGACTGGGCGTGGCTGCCGGTGAGGCCGGTGCGGGAGCCGCGCAGCAGCCAGACGGCGCCCGCGTCGGCGACGGTGCCCACGTCCTCGCCGGGCGCGCCGACCGCCACGTCCGCGTAGCCGTCGCCGGTCACGTCGGCGACGGACAGGTCGGCGCCCCACGCGTCGCCCTCCTCGGCGGTGCCGGGGACGCCCGGGGAGTTCTGCGACCACCACTGCGGGGCGGTGCCGGGGCCCTGGGTGCCGGCCGGGCCGTTCTTGCCGCCGTAGTAGACGCCGACCAATCCGCCGGGGGCGTTCGCGTCACCGGTGGCCTCGTCGACGGCGCTGGGCTGGCCGACGACGAGGTCGTCGTAGCCGTCGCGGTTGATGTCGCCGGAGGCCGAGCCGAGGCCGCCATGCAGGTCCCGGCGGTAGGCGAGCCCCTCGGAGCCGCCCGCGTAGTACGCCGACCAGCCCTGGGTGTGGTCGTCCTCGGGGTTGAAGCCGGAGACGACCAGGTCGGCGTAGCCGTTGCGGTCGTAGTCGCCGGTGGTGACGTAGGCGGGCTGGAGCCGATGGCCGGTGGAGTGCGGGGCTCCGACCTGCCGCAGGACGCCCGCGTGCCAGGTGAACGCGGTCAGGCCCACCTTCTGGTCGACCACGACGAGCTGGTCGGAGTCCACGTCGCCGGTGAACCGGGCGGCGGCCGCGGCCAGGCCGAAGCGGGCGCCGGCGGCGGGCTTCGCCGCGGTGACCGAGGCGGTCCGCTCGGCGCCGAGGCCCTTCTTCGAGCCGTACAGGACGGTCACCCGGCCGGCGTCGGCGACGGGGCCCTCGTCCTCGCCGGGCGCGCCGATCACCGCGTCGTCGTAGCCGTCGCCGTCCAGGTCGCCGGTGGCGACAGCCTGCCCGAAGTCGTCCCAGGCCTCGGAGGTGCCGGGCACGCCCTTGGTGGACTGGCTGACGACCTGGACCCGGCCCTTGGGGACGGTGGTGCGGGTGCCGATGCCGTTCGGGGCGCCGTACTGCACGGTGACGTAGCCTGCGCCTTCCTTGCCGTCGACGGTGCCCTCGGGGACACCGGTGAGCAGGTCGGTGTAGCCGTCGCCGTCGAAGTCGCTGTTGCGGTCGGCGGCCGTGGTGCCGCCGGGTACGCCCGCGAAGGCGGCCGGGGCGGCGAGGATGCCCGCCGAGGCGAGCAGCAGGAAGGAGGCCGCCGCGACGGCGGCGGAGCCTGCGGTGCGACGGGTGTTTCGAGTCATGTCCCTTGTCCCCCAGGGGAGTTGATGATCCATCAGCCGACCGGTCCGTGTCGGCGCATGGTTCGACCCGTGAGGGGTGGGGGTGGTTGTGGGGCGCGGACGGGCTGTGACACGGCGGTGACAGCCGTGGCCGGACCGGGATGTGCCGGACGGTTCAGCCGAGGGCACGGTCCAGGTTGAACGCGGCGCTGATCAGGGACAGATGGGTGAACGCCTGCGGGAAGTTGCCCTGTTGCTCGCCGGTGCGGCCGATCTCCTCGGCGTACAGGCCGAGATGGTTGGCGTAGGTGAGCATCTTCTCGAACGCCAGCCGGGCCTCGTCGACCCGTCCGGCCCTCACGAGTGCCTCGACGTACCAGAAGGAGCAGATGGAGAAGGTGCCCTCGTCGCCGCGGAGCCCGTCGGGGCTGGCCTCGGGGTCGTAGCGGTAGACGAGGGAGTCGGAGACCAGGTCCTCGGTGAGGGCGTCCAGGGTGGACAGCCACTTCGGGTCGGTGGGCGCGATGAACTTGGCGAGCGGCATCATCAGCACCGAGGCGTCGAGCACGTCGGCGTCCTCGTACTGCGCGAAGGCGCTCCGGCGCTCCGACCAGCCGTGGTCCATGATCCGCCGGTAGATGGTGTCCCGGGCCTGTCGCCAGCGACGATGGTCGGCAGGCAGCCCCCGGTGGTTGGCGAGGCGGATGGCCCGCTCGATCGCGACCCAGCACATCAGCCGCGAGTACAGGAAGCTCTTGCGACCGCCACGGGTCTCCCACACGCCCTCGTCGGGCTGGTCCCAGTGGTCGCACACCCAGTCGACCACCCGGCACACGTCGTCCCACTGGCCGCTGGAGATGGGCTGGGCCCACTTGTCGTAGAGGTAGATGGAGTCGATCAGGGCGCCGTAGATGTCCAGCTGGAGCTGGTCGGCGGCGGCGTTGCCGACCCGGACCGGCGCGGAGCCCAGGTGCCCCTCCAGGTGGGGCAGCTCGCGTTCGGGCAGGTCGGCGCGGCCGTCGATGCCGTACATGATCTGCAGCGGTCCGGAGGCGGCGCCGTCGCCGGGGCCGATGTGCGTGGTGAGGAACTTCATGAAGGCCGCGGCCTCGCTGCTGAAGCCGAGCCTGAGCAGGGCGTACACGGCGAAGGCGGCGTCGCGCACCCACACGTAGCGGTAGTCCCAGTTGCGCTCGCCGCCGATCTGCTCGGGCAGGCTGGTGGTGGGGGCGGCGACGATGGCGCCGGTGGGGGCGTAGGTGAGCAGCTTCAGGGTGAGCGCGGAGCGGTGCACCATCTCGCGCCAGCGGCCCCGGTAGCGGGACTGGTGCAGCCACTTCCGCCAGTAGCTGACCGTGGCGGTGAACTCGGCCTCGGCCTCGGCGTGGGCGCAGCCGCGGGGCAGCACTTCGTCGCCGAGCTGGTCGAGCGCGAACACCGCCGTCTCGCCCTCGCTCAGCTTGAAGTCGGCCGACGCGTCGCAGCCGTCGTCCTCCACGGCCACGGTGGAGGTGAGCGCCAGGGACCGCTCCGGGGACTCGAAGAAGACCATGCCGTCCTCGGAGCGCAGGGTGTGCGGGTCGGCGCCGTAGTTGAAGCGCGGGGCGATCAGGGCCCGGAACGGCACGGTGCCGCGGACGCACACCACGCGCCGGATCAGCCGGTGCCGGCCCACCTCGTCGGACCCGGCGCAGCAGACCGGCATGAAGTCCTGCACCTCGCCGACGCCCTCCTCGGTGAAGAAGCGGGTGATCAGCACGTTCGTGTCGGGGAAGTAGAACTGCTTGGTGCGGGCCGGTACGGCGGCGGCCAGCTCGAAGCGTCCGCCCCGCTCGGCGTCGAGGATCGCGGCGAAGACGCTGGGCGAGTCGAAGGACGGGCAGCAGTACCAGTCGATCGTGCCGTTGGTGCCGACCAGTGCGACACTGCGCAGGTCGCCGATGAGGCCGTGCTCGGCGATGGGCAGGTAGCGGGAGCGGGCGGCGGCGTGCTCGGGAAACAGCATCTCGGCCATCGTCGGCCTCCCGGTGAGCGGTGCGGTGCGCTGTCCCCGCCCGCGAGCCGCGTTTCCCGTGTGCGGGGTGTTTTCCAGCTTAGGAGTGCGTGGTTTCGTATGGCGTGGGAACGCGCTCCTCACCTGCCCCCGAGGCGCTTCCGGATGCAGGGTGCGCCGGGGAGGGCAATGGTGAGAGTGTGCCCCGTTCGGAGGCACCGGCACGGATGCGGTCATCCGGACCGAGGAGGAGGCATCATGTCGACATCCATACCTGAAGAGTCCCGTACGTCGGACGACGTCTGCACCCCGGACGCCCGGCTCCACTCCGCGCCCCGCGCGGGCGTCACCCCCGAGGACATGGTGATGGCGGCGGGCAGGGACGTCACACCGAAGAACCTCGAGTGGGCGCGTCGCAAGCTGGAGTCGGAGGGGCCGGCGGCCATCGAGAAGCTGCTGCCCTAGGGCGGTCCGGGGACGGAAGGGAAATCGAACGGGGAGACCGGCCGGGCGAGGGTGCCCGGCCGGTGCCGTGGGCGCGTTCCGTGTGCGGTACGTCGCTCACGGTCATCCGGCGCCTTCACGTGGCGTGGCCACCGGGTAGCGTCTTGACTCTCACACCGTGTCAGGCGATCAGCTCGGAGTCATCATGTTCACCATCGGAGACTTCGCCCGGCACGGCCGCGTGTCGGTCCGGATGCTGCGTCACTACGACGCGACCGGCCTGCTGCGCCCGGCCCATGTCGACCCCGCCACCGGCTATCGCCACTACACCGCCGCTCAGCTCGCCCGGCTCAACCGCGTCATCGCGCTCAAGGACCTGGGGTTCACCCTTCAGCAGGTCCGGGACATCGTGGACGAGAAGGTCGGCGCCGAGGAGCTGCGCGGCATGCTGCGGCTGCGGCGGGCCGAGCTGGAGACGGCCGTGGCCGCCGCGGAAGCGCGGCTGGTGCAGGTCGAGGCGCGGCTCCGAGCGATCGAGAGCGAGGGGCGCATGCCCGCGAACGACGTCGTCATCAAGACCGTTCCCGCCGTCCGGGTGGCCGAGCTGACCGCGACCGCCGCCAGTTTCCAGCCCGAGGACATCGGCCCGGTCATCGGACCGCTCTACGACGAGCTGTTCCGGCAGCTGCGCTCGGCGGGCGTCACCCCCACGGGCCCCGGCGTCGCCCACTACGAGGACGCCCCGGAGGGCGGCGGCAGGATCACCGTCCACGCCGCCGTCCAGGTCTCCGCCCCGCTCCAGGACGGCGCCTTCCGCGTCGTCGACCTGCCAGCTCTGGACCATGCGGCGACCATCGTGCACCGCGGCTCGATGGACACCGTGCTGCCCACCGCCCAGACCCTGGCCCGCTGGATCGACGCGGGCGGCTACCGGTCGACCGGGTACCCCCGCGAGGTCAGCCTGGAGTGCCCCGAGAACCGTGCCGACTGGGTGACGGAACTGCAGGCGCCGGTGATCCGGGCCTGATCACCCCGCTCGTGGCGCCGTTCGCTCAGCCGCACGAGGCCCGGGGTGCCAGATGCGGGAAGAGGCTCTTCCACTGGCTCTTCGGGACGCTCAGCGGGTGGGTGCGGCACAGCGTCCCGTAGACGCGGTCGCTGTCGAGGCCGAGCAGGAACGTCCAGTTGTCGTCGTCCACTTTCGCCACCACGACCATGCGGGAGTTGTCGCCCGGGAGGACCTGCATCTCGGACACGCCCGCGAGGCTGGTCCCGGCGGGAGTCCGCCAGCGTCCGTCCGGTCCGATGGTCCAGATCCGGAATTCCTTGGTCGTGTCGAACGACCGGCCGCCGAGCGTCAGGCCGGTCACGATGTGCCGTTCGTCCGGGGTCACGGTGATGGAATCGACGGTGTGGTCGAGCCTGAGGCTGTCCAGGCGCCGGGGGTGGGCGACGTCGCTGATGTCCCAGAAGAGGATCGTCCCGTTGTGCAGCAGGGTCGCCAGCCGGCCGCCGCCGACCGGGTAGTACCCGCCCGGTGCGGCGCGCAGCCGGCTCCCTTCCCGCGGACGGTCCGGGTCGCTGACGTTCCACAGTCGCAGGGTGTCGCCGGGCCGCTCGGTGATCAGCACGTGCTGCGCGTCGAGGTAGGCCGCCTCCTGTCCGTCTCCGCCCTCGGGGATCCTGGCGGCCTTGCGCGGGTGCCGGGGGTCGGTGAGGTCCCACAGCCGCAGGTCGCGAGCGGAGGCGTGGGTCTCGGCGGTGACGAGGGTCCGGTCGTCGAGGAACCACGGCCGGCCGTGTTCCGGATCGGTCGGTGCGTCCATCACGGACCGCCGCACCGGCCGGTGCGCGTCGGTGAGGTCCCACACCTCGGTACGGCGGGTGCCCACCAGGCCGACGGCGAACAGTCTGCCGTCGGCGCTCACGGCCGTCACCACGTCGGGCGCCGTCACCTTGATGTCCTTGCCGGGCCGGGGTGGACCGCTTCCGTCGAACTCCATGAGGCGGAAGAGGTGTTCGTCCGGTGTGGACGTCAGACGGTGGGTCACCAGCACCGAGGTCTTGCGGTGCGGCAGGAAGTAGCGTGCCTCCCAGGGCTGGGGCAGCGTGAAGGCGAGACGCGGCCGCACGGGGTTCCCGACGTCCCATACGCGGTGCAGTGTCGTGTACTTCTCCCCACTGGCCTCGGTGAGGAGGTAGCGGCCGTCGGGGCTGACGGCCTGCGTCCCGGGGTCGGTGTTGGTCAGGGCGGGCAGGGCCCCGGGGACCGCCGGCGCCGGCGGGCGCTCCGGCCACAGCCGTACCGAGCCGCCCATGTCGCCGGCCGCGATGTAGGTGCCGTCGGGGCTGTAGGCGACGGCCTGGACGGGTTCGCCCGCGGGCCTCGCGGCGAACTCCGCCAGGAGGTCGTAGAGCGAGGACTCGTTCTTTCCGACCCTGCGCAGCAGCATGGTGGGGTCGGCGGAGTTGGCGCCGGCGAGGATCTCGCCGTCCTTCCGGAAGGCGAGCGAGGGCATGCCGCCCTGGGGGTCGACGCCTCCCCATCTGGGCGGCCGGGAGTACTCTTCGCTCGGTGCGATGCGTCGCAGCCGCTCGCCGCCCTCGATCGCCCACCAGGCGATGCTTCCGGCCGCCCCCGTGGCGACGGCCAGGTCTCTGCGGGGATGCGCGGCGACGGCCATGACGCTGTCGGCCGCGGCGGTGTCCCGCAGTACCGGGCGGCCCGGATCCCGCACGTCCCACAGTTTCACCGCGGCGTGCCCGGAGCGGGTGCCCTCGGGATTGCCGTTGCCGGTCAGCAGGTGCCGTCCGTCACGGGTGAACGTCACCGAGATGAGTTCGACGCCGCCGGTGACGGACTTCTCGTACCGCAGCCGGGGCCGGTCGGGGACGGACATGTCCCACAACCGCAGCCGGCCGTCGTCGGAGCCGCTGGCGAGGGTCCTGCCGTCGGGACTGAAGGCGACGGAGTACGTCGTTCCCTTCGTGGTGGTGCGCTCCGCCACCTTCCGGGGCCTGTCGGGGTCGGAGGTGTCCCACACCAGGAGCCGGTCCCGGGTGTGGACGGCCAGCAGGTGGGTGCCCGGCTGGAAGGCGATGGCGGCCGTGCTGCCCAGTCGGAGCGCGGCGCCCTTGCGGGGAACGGCGGGGCGGGCGATGTTCCACAGCTGGACCCGCCCGCCGTGCTGGCTGGTCGCCAGGACCTCGCCGTCGGACCGGAAGGCGACGTTGAGCACGGGCTCCTCGGTGCCTTGGAGGTCCACGGGCGTGGTGGAGATGTACGAGGAGTAGAGCGCGGACCGGGTTTCGGGCGTGCGAGCGGTGCGGTAGGCGGCCAGGCTCAGCTGCAGCGCGGTCTGCGGGTCCTGTTTCCGCATCTCGTCGGCCTGCTTGGCCACCTGCTCCGCGATCAGCCGGGTCTCCCGCTCCTCGGCGCGGCCCTGCGCCACTCGCGCCACCACGGCGAGGGTCGTCGCCAGCAGGGCGAGGACCACGACCGAGGCGATCCCCGTCCGGATCAGCTTCTTGCGGCGGCGCTCGCTGCGCTCGCCGGCCGCGATGAAGTCCCGCTCCACCGGCCGCAGTCCGAACGTGCGCCCGTCGTCCTCCATCATGGCCCGCGCGACGGCGAGATGGCCGCCGGCGTACAGCCCGCTCGCCGGCCTGCCGTTCGCCGCCCAGGCGTCGGCGGCCTGGGCGAGCCTGCGGCGCACCAGCAGGACGTCGAGGTCGGCGTTGATCCAGTTCCGCAGCCGTGGCCAGCCGTGCAGGAGGGAGTCGTGGCAGAGCTGTGCCACGCCGTCGTCCAGGACGACGAGTCGGGCGTCGGCCAGCCGGTCGAGCAGGTCGCCGGCGCCGTCCAGATCCTCCAGGGGCACCCGGCGCCGCGCCGCTCTGCCCTCGTCGTCGACGAGGTGCACCATCCGCAGCAGGAGTGCCCGCAGTCGTTCGCGGCCGTCGGGGTCGAGCGCGTTGTGGATGTCCTCGGCGGTCTTCGCCACGGAGGTGCGGATGCCGCCGGAGGCCAGGTAGCCGGCGAAGGTGAGCTGCGCGCCGCGCCGTCGGTGCCAGGTCTCCTGGAGGGCGTGCGCGAGGAACGGCAGGGCGATGGCGTCACCGGCACCCACCCGCTCCTGTCGCAGGTCCCGCAGCAGCAGGTCCGGCAGGCCGTCCTCCCAGTGCAGTCCCGCACTCCGGGCGGGCTCCTCGATGGCGGCCCGCAGTTCGTCGTCGTCCATCGCCGGTACGGCGAACTGGCCGGCTCTGACGATCCGGGCGAGCCGGGGGTCCCGCAGACACTGGCCGAGGTAGTCGGCGCGCAGGCCGAGGACCACCCGCGGGCCGGTGCCGTCCGCAGGGCCCGAGCCGTCCGCAGGACGGGTGCCGTCCGCCGGGCCGGCGAGGGCGCGGACGAACAGGCGACGCTCCTCGGTGTCCCGGCAGTGGGTGAAGATCTCCTCCAGTTGGTCGATCACCAGCACACGGGGCACCGCGCGGCGGTCGCCCGGTGCGGTGAACCGGCCGGCTCCCAGGTCCCGTTCCACCTCGCCGAACGGCCGCCCGACGGCTTGGGCCCAGGCCGCCGTGAGCGTCCTGAACGGCAGTGCGCCCGGTGCGGGCACCATGAGCACCGGCTTGCGGTCCGTGGTGTCGAGCGCGGCGCCGAGACCGGCCCGGAGCAGCGACGACTTCCCGACACCGGAGGGGCCCACGAGCAGGAGGGGGCCGCTGTGGTCGGTGGCGGTGACCCGCTCCAGCAGGCGCCGGGTCAGTTCCTCCCGGCCGAAGAACAGATGGCGCTGCTCCGGCCGGAACGGCCGCATGCCGGGGTAGGGGCAGGGGCCGTCGCTGGGCTGCGGGACCGGGCCCGGGTCCGTGGCGGTGGGCGCGGCATAGCGCGGGTTGGCGGCCAGGACCAGGTCGCCGAGCCGGCCGACGCTGCCGGCGTGGGGCCGGGCGGGCGAGTCCTCGAAGCGTCGGTCGAGGTGCCGGTACACGTCGGCCAGGGTGAGCCACCTCGGCCCGCCGGTCTCGCCTTCGTCGAGCAGCCGCAGCAGTTCCCCGCCGAACAGGGTGTGCCTCTCGCCCTCGGGGGCGAAGGACGCCGCGTAGTGGGTGGCCGAGGCCAGCAGGAAGCTGCCGTGCGGCCGCACCGAGAGGTAGGGGTCCTCGCGCTGCCCGCGCCCCGCGGCCTCTGCGAGTCCCGAGAAGCAGCAGTCGAGGATCACCACGGGGCGCACCGGGGCGTCACCGAGCCGGTTCTCGATCTCGGAGTAGGGCACGGCGTGGATGGTGTTGTCGTGGGAGGGCGTGGCGGTCGTGGCCAGATACAGCTTCCCTCCCGGGCCCAGCAGCCCGTGGCCGACGAAGCAGAAGACGAGCACTCCGCCCTGGGCCTCGCCGAGGGCTTCCTCCAGCGGGCCGAGGATGTCGGCGGCCGAGTGCGGGTCGGTGACCAGACGCACGCGGTCGGCGGCCATTCCGCAGGCCGAGGTGAGGGTGTCCGCCAGTGCGCCGGCCGTCCGGACCGCGCTCGGCAGGTCGGCGAGCCGCGCGCCCTCGACGTGCCGGCCCGTGCCGACGACCAGGGCGCGGCAGTCACTCCCCAGCAGGCCTCGCGCGTCTCCCCCGTTCGCCTCCGCCATGCCTCAGGTTCTCTCTCCCCCGTCGCCCGCCGGTGCCGCCGGCCTCCCCGTGTCCGGCTCTTCGGGAGTCCCGCCGTCCCGCGGCGCACTCCGCTGGTTCCCTCCGTCCGTCGTGCGCCCGGACTCCTCGATCGCCGCCGCGATGCGCTGGGCCAGGTCGCCGGTGGCCTGTGCGGTCAGTCCGCGCACCTTGGTGGAGGCGACCGTGATCTGCGTCTGGTCGGGCAGGGTGATCGTGACGGTCTGGTCGCCACGCCTGTTCTGCAGCCAGGCCACGACGGCCGCCGCCAGGGCCGCGGTCAGGCCGCCGGGCGCCAGCAGCAAAGTCAGGAACTCCCCCGACGCGCCCATGGTCCCGGGCGGCGGCGGTGCCGCCGGCTGCCGCACGAGCCGGCCGCGCAGCTCCGGGTGGCGCTGCAGCCATCTGTGCAGATCGCTCGTGGCCGCGACCGCGCCGCCGTGCGGATCGCCCGGGGACAGAGTGACCTTCACATACCCTCCGCGACTGGAGCAACTTGCGGGCCACGCGACACTACCAGTATCAACTGAACGCGGTAACAGGGGAGTTCGGACAAGCGGAGCCTCCCGTCGGCTCCTCGCCGTCGGCGGCGGCAGCCTACTGAATGGACCACTGAAGTCGCTTCGGATTGGGTCTGCTGGTCGGCCCACCGGGCCTCTAGTGTCCTCGGTATGACGCATCGACCGCAGCGCCTCCTGGCGCTGGCCCAGCTCGCCAACTCCGTGGGGGACGGCGCCTATTACGTGACCTCGGCGCTGTACTTCACCCATGTCGTCGGGCTCGCTCCCGCACGCGTGGGGCTCGGGCTGACCCTCGCCTGGGCGGTCGGTTCGCTGGTCGGGGTGCCGCTCGGGCGGCTGGCGGACCGGCGCGGGCCACGCGGCACCTCGGTGCTGCTGGCGCTGGGCACCTCGACGGCGGTCGCCTCCTTCCTCCTCGTACGAGGCTTCGTACCGTTCGTCCTCACGGCCGGTGTCTACGCCTCCGCGCAGTCGGGACTCGCCGCGGCCCGCCAGGCACTGCTGGCGGGCCTGGTGCCGGCCGGGGAGCGGACGGGGCTGCTGGCGCGGCTGCAGTCGACCCTGAACGGCGGTCTCGCGGTGGGCGCGGCGCTCGGCGGGCTGGCACTGAGTGCCGGGACGGCGGCGGCGTACCGGGGTGTGCTCGTGCTGGACACGCTCTGCTTCCTGGTCTGCTCGCTGCTCCTGCTGCGGCTGCCCGCCGTGACCGCCGTGGCCTCCGTCGGTCCGGGCGGCGGCGGTCGCCGGTTCGCGGTGCTGCGCGACCGGCGGTACGCCCTGGTCGCGGTCCTCAACGCCGTCATGCTGCTGCGGCTGCCGCTGCTCAGCCTCGCGCTGCCGCTGTGGATCACCGAGCGGACCGGGGCGCCGGCCTGGCTTGCGTCGGGGCTGTTCGTGCTCAACACGCTGGCGGTGACGCTGTTCCAGGTGCGGGCGGCCAGGGCGGTGACGGGGCTCGGCAGCGCCCTGCGGGTGCTGCGCCGCTCCGGACTCGTGATGTTCGCCTCCTGCGCGGTGTTCGCGCTGTCGGCGGGGCGGTCCGGCCGGCCCGCGGCGGCGATCCTGATCGCCGGTGCGGTGCTTCAGGTCCTGGCGGAGATGCAGCAGTCGGCGGGCTCCTGGCAGCTGTCCTTCGACCTCGCGCCGGCCGACCGGGTGGGCGAGTACCAGGGCTTCTTCGGCACCGGGGTGACCGTCGCCCGCACCCTGGGCCCGCTGATGGTGACCTGGCTGCTCCTGGGCTGGGGGACGCCCGGCTGGCTGCTGCTCGGCGCGCTCATGCCGGCCGCCGCGTACGCGATGGGACCGGCCACACGCCTGTCGACGGGCCGGCGTGCGCCCGAAGAGGCCGGGGAACCGGTGTTCGCCGCCGGAACGGGCTGACGGGGACGCCGCTGCCCCATCGCGTGTTTCGTGCACGAGGGAAGGGGTGGCCGCACCGTCCTTCGCTAGGGTCGTGGGACCGGCCGCTGTCGTGCCGTCCCGGTGGCCCCCAGGCGGTGGGCCGTCAGCCTTGAGGAGTTCGTGTGGACTACTACGACCTCGGCAGCCACGGCCGGCGCGTGACGACGTCGTCCTCCGAGGCACAGACCTGGTTCGACCGCGGGCTGAACTGGACGTACGCCTTCAACCACGAGGAGGCCGTCCGCTGCTTCGAGGCCGCCGCCGCGGCCGATCCCGACTGCGCCATGGCCGACTGGGGCCTGGCCTACGCGCTCGGCCCCAACTACAACAAGCCGTGGGAGTTCTTCGACGAGCAGGACCTGGGGCGGACGGTGGAGCGTGCGCACGCCGCCGTGCGGCGCGCACAGGCGAAGGCCGCCGGCGCCACCCCGGTCGAGCAGGCCCTCGTCGCGGCCCTGGGTGCCCGCTACCCACGGGCCCAGGCCCCGGACGCGGAGGACTGCTCCGTGTGGAACGCCGCCTACGCCGACCGCATGCGGGAGGTCCACCGGCTGGCGGCCGACGACCTCGACGTGGCCACCCTGTACGCCGACGCCCTGATGAACCTCACGCCCTGGCGGCTGTGGGACATCCGCACGGGCACGCCTGCCGCGGGCTCGCGCACCACCGAGGCCAGGGCGGTACTGGAGCGGGCCCTCGCCACGGCGGCGGGCGCGCGGCACCCGGGCCTGCTCCACATGTACATCCACCTGATGGAGATGTCCCCGACGCCCGAGGCCGCCCTGCCGGCGGGTGACCGGCTGCGCGGTCTGGTGCCGGACGCGGGCCATCTCCGGCACATGCCGTCCCACCTGGAAGTCCTCTGCGGCGACTACCGCCGTGTCGTCTCCGACAACACCGACGCGAGCGCGGCCGACGAGAAGTTCTTCGCCAGGGCCGGGGCGATGAACTTCTACACCCTGTACCGGTGTCACAACTACCACTTCAAGATCTACGGCGCGATGTTCCTGGGCCGTTTCCAGGACGCGGTCGAGACGGCGGACCGCCTCGAAGCGGCCGTACCCGAAGAACTGCTGCGCGTGGAGAGCCCGCCCATGGCGGACTGGCTGGAGGGCTTCCTCGCGATGCGGGTGCACGTGCTCATCCGCTTCGGGCGCTGGGACGACATCCTGAGCCTGCCGCTGCCCGCCGACCCCCGGCTGTACTGCGTGACCACGGCGATGCTGCGGTACGCGCGCGGGGTCGCCCTCTCGGCCACGGGCCGGACCGACGAGGCCGAGAGGGAGCGCGGGTTCTTCCGCGAGGCGGTCGCCCTGGTCCCGGAGACCCGGATGCTGTTCAACAACACCTGTGCGGACATCCTGGCGATCGCCGCGCAGATGCTGGACGGAGAGCTGCACTACCGCAAGGGGGACCACGAGGCGGCGTTCGCGGCGCTGCGCCGGTCGATCGAGCTGGACGACGGCCTTCCGTACGACGAGCCGTGGGGTTGGATGCAGCCCACCCGGCACGCGTACGGCGCGCTGCTCCTCGAACAGGGCCGGGTCGCGGAGGCCGAGGCCGTCTACCGCGCCGACCTCGGACTCGACGACACGCTCCCGCGTCCGCTGCAGCACCCGGGCAACGTGTGGGCCCTGCACGGCCTCCACGAATGCCTGGTACGGCTCGGCAAGGAGGGGGAGGCCCGGATCCTGGCCCAGCAACTGAGGATCGCCACGGCGCTGGCGGACGTACCGATCGAGGCGTCCTGCTTCTGCCGCCTGGACACGGCCGCGCCCTCCGCGCCCCGGCACGGCTGCTGCGCGGAGGCCCACTGAGCGGTCACTCAGCCGCCCACGAGGGCGACGAGCTTGATGAAGACCAGGTCGGGGTCGGTGGTGAGGTCCACGACCTCGTCGAGGTCCTCGACCTGGCGGTCGCCGGCCAGCACGAAGAACCCGTTGGCCAGGAAGGCGCGCTCGGCGATCTCGGCCTGGCGCTCCCAGTCGATGCGGCGGGGTTCGCGGAGCCGGTAGCCGTTCAGCTCCGTCTCGGCGTCGTCGGGACGGACGAGACCGTTGAAGCGGTTGCCGGGGCGGGCGTTGTGCCGGACGACCTCCTCGCGGACCCGGAGGCGGACCAGCTCCCGTACGGTCATCCGGTCCGGCAGTCCGGCGACCTCCCACTCGGTGACCGGCTTGCCCGTCGCGGTCTCGTCCCGGAATGTCACGGTGGCCATCAGGCACCTCTCTTGATCTGCATGAGGATGGACTCGTCGGTGATCCGGGCGTCGGCGGCGAGCAGGAACGCCTTGCTGAGGATGAGGGAGAGCCGGTCGTCCTCGAACGGGAGGAAGACCTTCCCGTCGCCCGAGCGCCGCGTCTGCACGATGCACAGGTAGCTGTCGTCCGGCTCCATCAGGATGTTGGCCGAGCCCAGGTGGATCTTGTACGTGCGCAGATCGCCCCGGACCACGAGGAAGCGGCCGTCGAGCGCGCACCGGTCGGCGATCTTCAGGCGCGGCAGGATGCGGGTCAGGGCGTCGCGGCGCGCCTCGCCGCTCTCCGTCAGCTCGGCGAAGGAGGCCCGCTCCCAGTAGGCGCGCACCCAGCCGCCGTCCCTCCAGTCGGGATCGGCGGCGACCGAGGTCACCCCGACGAAGAGGTCCACATCGCGCATCGCCTCGCTGAACACCAGCGGCGGCACCTCGGCCAGCGGTGCCTCGCGCCAGGTGCCCGCCGCCTTCCGGTCGAAGCGCACCTGGTCGGTCGAGGCCAGTTCGTCGTCGCCCGCCCAGTCCGCCCAGTGGTGGAAGAAGCGGACCCGCCACTCCCCCGCCGCGAGCGTGCGCTCGGCCTCGTCGCCCTCCCCGCCGTCCCAGGGGCCGAGCCGGTCGCTCTTCCAGCCCCGGGCCCGCAGCAGGGCGAACATCCGGCGGTAGTGCACGAGGTGCGCGGCGAAGCGGTTGGAGTAGACGCGGGTCTGCTCCTCGGCCGGGGTGAGCAGGTAGATCTCCCGGAACGCCTGCTTGAAGGGCTGCCGTATACGCCGCTCGGTGAGCAGGTCCCGCCAGGCCCGCACGACGTCGGGGTCGGAGCGGAGCGGGTGCCAGAGGCGTACGGAGGCGTCGTCGGGGGCGTCGGGGAGGTCCTCGTCCGTCTCGGGCAGCACGGCCCGCCACTGGCCGGGGGCGACCTCGGTCTCCCAGATCAGCCGTCGCACGAGGGTCCGGGCCAGGGGGTGCCCGGCCAGCTCGGTGCGCCACCAGCCGTAGGGGTGGACGGCGTCCACGCTGAAGCCGCCCTCCAGCGCGCGGACGAGGGTGACGAGTTGCGCGTTCACCCGCTTCACCAGCTCGCGCAGCTCCTTGACCAGGGCGGGGTGGTCGCGCCGGACCGGCGCCGGGAGGCTGCGCAGCGGCTGGCCGTCCTTCTCCCAGGTCAGCGCGGCGGTATCGGTGACCGTGACGACGGCCTGGTAGTCGCCGGCCGCCCGGCGCAGGACGCCGCCCACGGCGGAGCCGCCGACGGCCGCGGTCTCGAACTCCAGCCTCGGCAGCCGCAGTGCCACGTCGGTGCGCTCGGCCAGGGCCGCGTCGGCCTTCTTGAGCATCTTGTCGAGCTGCTTGGGCACCCCGGCGTGCCGGACGGTCCGGCGCACGGTGCGGATCGCGGTCACCAGCTCGGGCGTCGGGTAGTCCTGCGCGGCGCGGACCACCTCGTACAGCATGGCCTGCGACGGAAGTGTCTTCGCCGTGGTCGGGGCGAGGGCGACGCCGGGCAGCAGCCGCTCGAACAGCTGGGGCAGCCAGGGCTCGTCGCGCAGCAGCGCCACCCGCAGGGCCTGCCCGAGCGAGGTGATCTCCCGGTCCGTGAACGCCTTGTCCGCCCGGTAGGGGATCTCGCCCGCCCGGATCGCGTCGGTGCGGTCGGCCGCCGCTTCCAGCGCGCGGCGGGCGAACGCCACGTAGGCGGGGTGGTCGGCCGCCCTGCGCCACGCGTGGTCGAGCGGCGAGAGGAACCTGTGCTGCCGGTCGATCTCGGCCAGCGGTGTCCGTTCGGCCGGGGTGAGGCCGGCGATGACGGCGATCTCGTCCGCGACGATGGGACCGACATCGCGGGAGAGCCGGTCCACGGCCGCGCGCAGTGTCGCGTCGCCGGCCAGCCTCGCGACCGCGAGCAGCGCGTACGGCTGGCGCACGGAGTCCTTCTCCAGCCACAGCCCGACCAGGGTGCGGGCCGGTCCGGACACGTCGGGCTGCGGTCCCGTGCAGTGCTCCAGTGCGTCCAGGCCCAGCGTGAGGTCGGCCCAGCCCTGCTCCTGGCACCGGGTGACGAGTACCTCGAACATCCGGCGGCACGCGTCGGGTGTGTAGCGCGGCGGGCGCTCCCTGGCCTCGTCCTCGACCGCGAAACGGACGGCCGACCGCGCGGGCGTGCCCGGGGCCCCGGGCCGGTGGACCTCCACGAGGAGGTCGCCGAGGTCCTCTTCGGAGACCTGTGACAGATCCGGGCGCCCGTCGGTGTCGTCCAGGGTGAAGTCCGGGTCGGTCAGTGCGCGCGTCAGTCGCTGGGGGAGGTCCATCAGGCGCCTCTCTTGATCTGGTGGAGGATCGTGGGATCGGTGATCTTCGTGTCGGCGGCCAGCAGCATCGCCTTGCTGAGGATGAGGGAGAGCCGTTCGTCCTCGAACGGCAGGAAGACGGTGCCGCCGCTCTTGCCGCGCGAGGGCACGATGCACAGGTAGGAGTCGTCCGGTTCCATGAGGATGTTGGCCGAGCCCAGGTGGATCCGGTACGTGTTCAGGTCCCCCCGGACGGTCAGGAAGCGGCCGTCGAGCGTGCACCGGGCGGCGATCCTCAGCCGCGGCAGGATCCGTTCCAGCGCCGCGCGGCGGACCTCGGCGCTCGCCGTCAGCTCACCGAACGTGGCCGTCCGCCAGTACCCGGCGTAGCGGTCCTCGCCTCGGTCGGTCCAGTCGGGATCGGCGGCGATCGACGTCACGCCCACGAACAGATCGACGTCCCGCATCGCCTCGCTGAACACCAGCGGGGGCACCTCGGCCAGGGGAACCTCCCGCCAGCGCCGGCCGTCCCGCCGCTCGAAGCGGACCTGGTCCGTCGCGGCGTGCTCGGGTGCGTGGCCTCCGTCGTCGTCCGCGGCGGGCTCGTGGTGGAAGCAGGCCCGCCACTCGCCGTCGCCGAACTCGGCCCGCGCCAGCCCGTCGTAGCCGCCGTCGTACCGGCCGAGGAAGTTGGCCTGCCAGCCGCGTTCCTTGAACAGCGCGTAGAGCTGCCGGTAGTGGACGATGTGCGCGGCGAACCGGTTGGAGTAGCCGCCGGTCTCCCGCTCCGCCGGGGTGAGCAGGTAGATCTCCCGGAACGCCTGTTTGAACGGCTGCCGCAGCCGCTCGGCGACAAGCCGCTCCCGCCAGGCCCTGATCTCGTCCGTCGCCGCCCGGATCGGGTGCCACAGCCGGACGCGCTCGGGCCGGCCGGACGGCCCATCCGCCGGTGCCACCGCGCGCCACTCGCCGTCCGCGTCCCGGAACTCCCAGATCAGGCCGCGCACGAGGGTTCCGGTGACCGGGTGGTCGCGGTAGTAGCGGCACCACTCGTCGTACGGCCATTCGCGCCCGGCGGACATCAGTGCCTCCGCGCGGGCCCGTTCGCCCGCCAGGGTGCCGCGCACCGCCTTGGCCAGGGCCTTCAGTGCCTGGAGTTCGTCCGGGAAGCCGTCCTTCAGTGCCGCCGGAGCCGTGCGGGACGTCTTTCCGTCGGGGCGGGTGAAGGTGAGCCGCACGGTCGCCGCGCCCTCGATCGCCAGCCGGACCCGGTGTCCGCCCAGTTCCCGTTCCAGCGAGCCGTCCGGTGCCAGACCGTGGTCCGGCACGCTGCGCTCGATGAGCTGCGCGGCCGTGATCCCCTGCTGTGCGGCCGCCGTCACCAGTGCGGTGTCGAGCTGCTTGCGCAGCGCCCGGTGCCCGATCCGGGACCGCAGCCCCCACAGGGCCTCCACCGCACCCGGATCGCCGGTCTCGGCCAGCGCGTTGACCGCCGCGCCCGCGAGTTTGAGGTCTTCCACGACGTCGCTCCGGGTGCCGCCGGTGCGCAGAGCCAGCGCGCCGAGGTGCCGCACCGCGGCCGGGCCGGCGGTCAGCGCGGCGGCCCAGGCGACACCGCGCGCCAGGTCCCCGTCGTTCTGGTGGACGAGGTAGTGGTAGTCGCCGCTGAGCCAGCCGGAGTGCGCACCGCTGTCCCTGCTGCACAGCGGGTCGTCCTCGGCCAGCGCGCGCAGGACGTCGGCCACGAGGCCCCGCGCCGACGCCGCGTCCACCAGTTCGAGGCACGTCCGCCGCCACCGCTGTGCCGGGCGCGGCGCCGAGAGGCTCGCCAAGTGCCGTATGAGTCCCGCCAGTTCCGGTGTCGGAGCGGTCTTCGCACGGTCGCTCAGCGGGGCCGCCCAGGGAGCGTGGGCGGGGATCAGCCCCTCGGGGAGGCACGCCTCGTCCGCGCCGGCGAGCAGTACGCGCAGGCGCTGGGCGAGCGACGCGCGCCTCCGCGCCTCGACCGTGGTGTCCATGAGCCGCGTGTACGCGTGCCGCAGCCAGGGCAGGACCGCGCGGCGGCCGTCGGCGTCGAGCTGGTCGGCGGCGTTCAGCACCAGCTCCAGCGAGGGGGCGAGCCGGTACCCCCTGTCGCACTCGGTGGCGCGGAGCAGCATCACCGCGACCTCGTCCGGCGTCCAGCCGCGCACCCGGGAGATCAGGGACTCGATCTCGATGTCGTACTGCCACAGGCTCGTGGCGTCGGAGCGGGCGGCCAGCATGAGGCACAGGACCGCGGCCCGGCCCTCCTCGTCCGCGCAGGCCGCGAGCCGCTGGTCGATCTCGGCCTGGGTCGCCGCGCCCGCCGCTCTGGATCGCCGGTGCTCGTGCCCCATGGCGTGCCGGAACTCGGCCCGCTGACGCTCCAGCAGGCCGACGAGCCAGCGGACGCGGTCGAGCGCGCCGGACCTCACGTCGTCCAGCGCGTCGTTCCTACGGGATTCGGCCGTCAAGGCGTCGTAGAGCATGGCGAGATGATGGCAGGGGGCACTGACAATACGATCAAGCCGCCTGGAAGCCGCCGACGAGGCCGGCCCGGAGCCTGGTCGTTCGTCGCTGAGGTAGGTTCGAGCCCATGACGCACTGCACGCGATGCCCGGTGCCCCGGTGAGCGGGTGGTGGGCCTACCTGGAGGAGCGGACCCGCCGGGAGGTCGACGCGAACGTGCTGTCGGACCGCCGGATTCCGGCGGTCAGGGCCGTGCTGGAAGCGCTGCGCCCGCTGGGGCTGGGCGTGCCCGAGGCGGAGCGGGTGGTCCACGCGCGCTACGAGGCCCTGGGCGATCGGGTGCGGCGAACGCCGCCGGATCCGCTCGACGTCACCTCTCTCGCCGCTCGCGCTCTCGCCCAGCCGGGCCGGGTGGCCGCGATCGAGGCTCTCTGGGACGGCGACACCGTGCACGACTGGTTCGTGCTCCTGGTCGCCGTCCTTGAGGAGCCGTCCGGGGAAGGCCACCTGGCGACCGTCCTCCACCGCCGTGGCGGGCCCGCGCCGGGGACGGCCGCCGCCGAGGCGGGACGAGCCCTGGCCGGCCACCTCGGCGTGCCGTTCCACTTCGCCTCCCCCGACGTCCCCGACGACGAGGCCCCCCGCTGGCGAACAGTCCACTCTTCCTGACCGTGCGGGAATTTTTTTGATCGAAGCCTGATCGAAATGACTCGGCTTCTGATTTCAATATTTTTTGACGGTCGACCTGCACGTTTCCCGCCCCCTGAACGCTCTATTGATGGAGGCGTTCGCCTTCCGACGCCGAGGGGGGAGGCGGCGAAATTGAGACCACTTCCAACGGGGAGGGCACGTGCACGACGCTGTTGCGGCGTTGCTGCTGACCGCACTGGCGATCCGGGTCTTCGGCCCCGACACGATCCGACTTTCCAAGCGGGTACTCACGGCCTTCGTCCGCGTGGGCATCAGCGGGATGCATCCGTCCAGGCCGGACCAACAGCACACCACGCCCGGCGAGTTGACCGGGAGGGACCGGTGAGCGAGGGCGGAACCGAGGAGTCCAGCGGCGCCGTCGGCCTTCCGAGCCGCCGGCGGAAGGCCGTGCCCATGGCACAGTGGCCGGATGCCGCCCGGGCCTCGTACTGGGCGTTCCACGCGGATCGGCGCCAGAGCTACATGGGCTTCGCCTATCTCCAGCTCGGCTCGGACGCCGACACCGAGGAGGCGGTGGATGCCGCCTTCGACGCCGTGATGGACAAATGGAATCAGATGCGCCAGATGGAACACGCCGAGGCGTACGCCTGGGCGATCCTGAAGAACCGCATCAGAGACCAGCAACGCAAGAGGCAGCGCCGCCCGGAACCCATGGACGTCGCCGCATTCGAAGCGGCGGTGCGGGACAACGCCGATGACCCGTACGACGGTCTGGCGGACGCGATCACCCTGTACTCCGCCACACGCAGGCTGAGCGAGCGCCAGCGCGACCTGATCACGCTCCATTACGGGCTGGGGTACAGCACCGTGGAGGCCGCGGCGCTCCTGGGCCTTGAGGAAGCCACCGTCCGCTCGCACCTGAGCCAGGCCCGTCGGCGTCTGGCCCGTCTCCTGCGGGCCGAGGACGCCGACCGTGCCGACGAGGGGAAGAAGACGTCATGACCCACCCTGCCAAGCCCACTTCGAGGCACACCCTCGACGAGTGGCTGGCCCGAGCACGGACGAAGGATCGATACGACACCTACGACCTGACCGCAGCCAGGGCGCGCCTCATGCGGCGCCGCGATCTCCGCCACAGGTTGGTGTGCCCGCTGCACGGCGGCGAAGGCATCGGTCCCACGGAGGCAGCGACCATCGTGCCGTTCGAGCTCGCCTGGACCGCTCCGGGCGCCCGCACCACCGCCGACATCGGCCGCGCGGACGCGGATCTGCGGGCTGTCAGCCTGCTCGTCCTGCTGTCCCCGGGGGCCGAACAGGACCTGGCGGCGTTCATCGACCACCACTACGCGCACCAGGCCGGCGCCCGGACCTTCGCCTGCATGCTCCACCTGTGGGGCCATGGCGAGGGAGCCAGGTTCTGGTGGCAGTTCGCCGCCGGCGCGGGAGACCACTCCTCCGCGTACTGCCTCTTCCTCGACCACGCCCGGCAGGGTGAGTTCTACGACGCGGAGCACTGGGAGAGCCAGCTCGCCGTGCACGGCTTCACTCCCGAGGAGTACCTGGGCGACCGTACGGACGCGCCCGTACTCACCGAGGATCTCCTCACCGGTTGCGTCAACGACTACATCGTCGAGCGGCACCACCCGGACGTAGGGGTCATCCCCTTCCCCAAAACCCTGCTCCTGCGCCACGTACGCCGCCTGGCCGGCCTCCCCACCCGGCCCTGCGCCACCTAGGACGCCGTCCGGCCAGGGAGCGGTGCCCCCGTCCGCAGGCCGTCCATGACGAGGTCGAGGAGGCGGGCGGCGCGGGGGCGCCAGTCCTGGTGCGGTTCGAGTTGCCACAGGCCCGCGATGGCGAGGAGGAAGTCGTCCGGGGTGACGCCGGGCCGGATGGTGCCGGCTTCCTCGTTGGCGCGGAGCAGGAGTTCCGCCGCCGAGGTCACCGGCGTGTGGGGCGGCTTCGCCGGGCCGCCCGGTGTGCCGGTGGCCTGCCGGATCGCGTCGGCCAGTCCGGCCTTGGTCATGGCGAACTCGGCGAGCCGGTCCATCCAGGCCCGCAGGGCCTCGTCGGGGGCCCGGGTCTCCATCAGGTGGGCTGCGCTGTCCGCGACCTGCTGCATCTCGTGGCGGTAGATCTCAAGGACGAGTGACTCGCGGTTGGGGAAGTTGCGGTAGAACGTGCCCTGCCCGACGCCGGCCTTCTTGGCGATCATGCTCAGCGGGGCGTCCGCGCAGTGCGACAGTTCGGCGAGTGCCACCTCCAGGATGCGCTCGCGGTTGCGCTGCGCGTCCGAGCGCCGGGGTGAGTCCTGCTGCTGCGGCACTCGTCCTCCTCGACCGAGCGTTCGTGGCCGAACCTCGCCCTTGCTAACCGGACAACTGTCCGGTACGTTCTCCAGGTAGCGGACAGTTGTCCGTTTAGGTCCACCATAGCTGCGGACGTGGCCCTGCGGCAGTCGCCGGCCGGCACTGTCCGGGGCCGGCATCCCGCACACGCGCTTCGCCCACACGGCGCAGGTCCGTACGACCACTCCCGCGCCACGCGGTATACCAGCTGCCGAATCCCCTTTGTCCTGGAAATGCGAAAGAAGCGGCTCATGGCCTCATCGACGTCCAGTGTCATCACCTTGAAGATCAACGGGGAGAAGTACACACTGCCCGTCGACCATCGCACCACGCTGCTCGACGCACTGCGTGAGCGCCTCGATCTGACCGGCACCAAGAAAGGCTGTGACCAGGGACAATGCGGGGCCTGTACGGTCCTGCTGGACGGGCGCAGGGCCGTAGCCTGCCTGCAGCTCGCCGTGGCGGCCGAGGGCCGGGAGATCACCACCATCGAAGGCGTGGCCGACGGCGAGCGGCTGCATCCCGTACAGCAGGCGTTCCTCGATCTGGACGGCTACCAGTGCGGCTACTGCACCCCGGGGCAGATCTGCTCGGCGATCGGGGTGATCGAGGAACACGCGGCGGGCTGGCCGAGCGCCGTCACGGAGGACGTCCGCCCCGAGGCGGGTCCCCCCTCCCTGACCGCCGACGAGATCCGGGAGCGGATGAGCGGCAACCTGTGCCGTTGTGGCGCGTACGTCTCGATCGTCGAGGCGGTGGCCCGCGCGGCCGCGGAAGGTGCGCGTCCCGACGCGGCCGCCAAGGAGGTCGCGGCGTGAGGGAGTTCGACTACCAGCGGGCGCACGACGTCGCCGGCGCCGTGGCGCTGCTCGGCGCCGACCCGGACACCCGCTTCCTCGGCGGCGGCACCAACCTCGTCGACCTGATGAAGTCCGGTGTCGAGCGCCCCACCCGGCTCATCGACATCCGCGAACTCCCGCTCGACGACATCGAGTCGACGCCCGGGGGCGGACTGCGCATCGGCGCCACCGTCACCAACGGCGACCTGGCCGCCCACCCCGAGGTCCGGCGCCGCTACCCCGCGCTCGCGCAGGCGGTGCTGGCCGGCGCGTCGGGGCAGCTGCGCAACATGGCCACGGTCGGCGGGAACCTGCTGCAGCGCACCCGCTGCGGCTACTTCACCGACGTCACCAAGCCCTGCAACAAGCGGACACCCGGCAGCGGTTGCTCCGCCGTCACGGGCGAGCACCACAACCACGCGATCCTGGGCGCGTCCGAGCACTGCGTGGCCGTACACCCCTCGGACATGGGCGTCGCCCTCACCGCCTTCGACGCCGTCGTCCACTTCGAAACCGCCGACGGTGCCGGGGAGTTGCCGCTCGCCGACTTCTACCTGCCGGTCGGCGACACCCCGCATCGCGAGACCGCCCTGCCGCCGGGCGCGCTGATCACCGGCGTGACACTGCCGCCCGCCCCGGTCGCCGTCAACTCCCGCTACCGCAAGGTGCGCGAGCGTGCCTCGTACGCGTTCGCCATCGGCTCGGTCGCCGCCGCGCTCGACGTCCGGGACGGCGTCGTCCGCGACGCGCGCCTGGCCCTCGGCGCCGTCGCCTCCCGCCCATGGCGGGCCCTCGCCGCCGAGCGCGTCCTGACCGGTGCGCCGGCCGGCCCCGAGACCTACGCCGCCGCGGCCGACGCCGAGCTGGCGGCGGCGCGCCCGCTGCCGCACAACGGATACAAGGTGGACCTCATCCGCAACCTCGTGGTGGCCGTCCTGACCGAACTCGCCGAGGAGGCCGTGCGATGACCGCCTTCACCACCGAAACACCCACCCGGACGCCCTCCGTCGGCACCGCGCGCACCCGCGTCGAGGGGCGGGACAAGGTCACCGGAGCGGCCCGCTACGCCGGCGAGGTGCCCTTCGCCGACCTCGCCCACGGCTGGCTGGTGCTGTCCACGGTGGCCCGTGGCCGCATCAGTGCCGTCGACAGCGCTCCCGTCCTCGCCATGCCCGGCGTCCTCGCCGTCCTGGAGCACGGCAACGCGCCGCGCGTCGAGACCGACTACGTCGGCCTGATGGGCATGAAGCCCGACCCGACCTGCGCCGTCTTCCAGCACGACCGGGTGCCGCACCTGGGCTGGCCGGTGGCGCTGGTCGTCGCCGAGACCTCCGAGCAGGCCAGGGAGGCCGCCGAGGCGCTCGTGGTGCACTACGAACAGGTGCCCCACGACGTCGGCTTCACCGGCGAGCACCCCGACGCCTACCCGGTGGACGGGCATATGCCGGGGGTGACGGAGAAGGGTGACCTCGACGCCGCACTGGCCGCCTCGGCCTTCGTCGTGGACGCCGAGTACACCACTCCCGAAGAGCACCACAACCCCATGGAGCCCCACGCGGCGACCGCCCGCTGGGACGACGGCCGGCTCGAAGTGATCGACTCCAACCAGGGCGCCACCTGGGTCGTCGGCGAACTCGCGAACCTCTTCTCGCTCGACCCGGCCTCGGTGCGCGTGCGCTCCGAACACGTCGGCGGCGGTTTCGGCAGCAAGGGCGTCCGCGCCCACCAGGTGGCCGCGGTGATGGCCGCGACCGTCCTGCAGCGTCCCGTGCGGGTGGTGCTGACCCGCCGTCAGATGTTCTCGCTGGCCGGCTACCGCAGCCCCACCATCCAGCGCGTCCGGCTCGGCGCCGACACCGGCGGACGGCTGCGCGCCCTGGAGCACCGCTCCGTCAGCCTCACCTCCACGGTGCACGAGTTCGTCGAACCGAGCGCCGGGGTGGCCCGGGTGATGTACGACGCCGACGCCCATCACACCGCCAACCGGGTCGTACGGCTCGACGTACCGACCCCGACCTTCATGCGCGCCCCGGGTGAGGCACCGGGGTCGTTCGCCCTGGAGGCGGCACTGGACGAGCTCGCCGAGCAGTGCGGGATCGACCCGATCGAGCTGCGCCTGCGCAACGAACCCGCCAAGGGGCCGGTGTCCGGCCTGCCGTTCGCCGGCCGGAACCTGACCGCCTGCTTCCGCGAGGGCGCCCGCAGGTTCGGCTGGGCGGAGCGGGACCCGCGCCCCGGGCTGCGACGCGACGGCCGCTGGCTGCTCGGCACCGGCACGGCGGCGGCCTCCTTCCCCTCCGGTGCCGCACCGTCGACGGCGACCGCCACTGCCCACCCGGACGGCACCTTCACCGTCCGGATCTCCGCGGCCGACATCGGCACCGGCGCCCGTACGGCACTCACGCTGGTCGCCGCGGACGCCCTCCAGGTGCCTCCGGAGCGGGTCACGGTGCGCATCGGCGACAGCGACTTCGGCCCGGCGATGATCGCCGGCGGTTCCATGGGCACCCGGTCCTGGTCCTGGGCGATCACGGTCGCGGCCGGCGAACTGCGCGAACGGCTGGCCCTGGGGGCCGACATCCCGCCGGAGGGGATCACCGTCCGGTCGGACACCACCGAGGCCATCGGTGCCCTCGCTCCCGCCGAACGGCACTCCTTCGGCGCGCAGTTCGCCGAGGTCGCCGTGGATGTCAGCACCGGCGAGGTGCGGGTGCGGCGCATGCTCGGCCTGTTCGCGGCGGGCCGGATCGTCAACCCGCTCACCGCACGCAACCAGTTCCTGGGCGGCATGATCTGGGGCATCTCCATGGCCCTGCACGAGGAGGCCGTCCGGGACGGTGCCTCGGGCGGCCATGTCGGCGCCGACCTCGCCGGCTACCACGTGGCGACGCACGCCGACGTACCCCGTATCGAGGCCGACTGGATCGAGGACACGGACCCGAGCGACCCGGTCGGGATCAAGGGCATCGGCGAGATCGGCATCGTGGGTGCCGCGGCGGCCATCGCCAACGCGGTCTGGCACGCGACCGGCACACGCCACCGCAGCCTGCCCATCCGGCCGGACCGCGTCATCCGGGCAGGGGCGCCGCGTGCTTGACATCGCCGAGGAGCTGCTCAACTGGGTCGAGCAGGGCCGGGAGTTCGCCGTCGCCACGGTGCTGGCGGTGGGCGGCAGCGCGCCGCGCGGCCCCGGCGCCGCCCTGGCCGTCGACAGCGAGGGCACCGTCATCGGCTCGGTCTCCGGCGGGTGCGTGGAGGGCGCGGTCTACGACCTGTGCCGGGAAGCGCTCCAGACGGGCGAGAGTGTCACCGAACGGTTCGGCTACAGCGACGAGGACGCCTTCGCCGTGGGACTGACCTGCGGCGGGACGATCGAGATGCTGATCACCCCGGTGGGCGCGCGGTCGCCCGCCCGGGCGGTCCTCGCGTCGGCGCTGTCGGCCGCCGCGCACGGCGAACCGGCGGCCCTCGCCCGGGTCGCCCGCGGGCCGGCCGAACTCCTCGGCCGGGCCCTGCTGGTACGGCCCGACGGTACGTACGAGGGTGGTCTCGGCGGCCACCCGGACCTGGACCGGACGGCGACGGCCGAGGCCCGGGCCCTGCTGGACGCGGGCCGCACCGGCACGGTGGAGCTGTCGGCGGACGGCTCCCACTGCCCCGGTGGCCTCACCCTGCTGGTCGAGGCGAACGTGCCGCCCCCACGCATGATCATCTTCGGGGCGATCGACTTCGCGTCGGCGCTGGCGCGGGCCGGCAAGTTCCTCGGCTACCACGTGACCGTCTGCGACGCCCGCCCCGTGTTCGCCACGCGGGCCCGTTTCCCCGACGCCGACGAGGTGGTCGTCGACTGGCCGCACCGGTACCTGCGGGGCACCGCGACCGACGCCCGCACGGTCCTGTGCGTGCTCACCCACGACGCGAAGTTCGACGTACCGCTGCTGAAGGCGGCCCTCCGCCTGCCGGTGGCGTTCGTCGGCGCGATGGGCTCGCGCCGCACCCACGAGGACCGTAACCGGCGGCTGCGCCAGGAAGGCGTGACCGAACGGGAGCTGGCCCGGCTGCGCTCCCCCATCGGCCTCGATCTCGGCGCCCGGACGCCGGAGGAGACCGCCCTGTCGATCGCGGCGGAGATCGTCGCCGCCGGACGGGGCGGAACGGGCGTGCCCCTGACCGTCTCGCGGACGCCGATCCACCACGACAGCGGAGACCGCGGAGAGCCGGCGGTGGCCTGACGCGACGGACCGGCATGCAGCTGAGGTGGCCGAAGTCGCGCGGGCCGTGCGCCTAACGCCTGCCGGCGGCCAGGACGGCGGCGAGGAGTCCCGGGAAGCGGGCGTCGAGGTCGGTGCGACGCAGCGTCATCAGGCGCGCCCTGCCCGCCCGGCGGGTCTCGGTGATTCCGGCTTCGCGCAGGATCCGCCAGTGATTGGACAGGGTCGACCTGGGCACGTCCACGCCGTCCGGGCTGCACGGGCTCTCGCCGCCCTCGGCCATCCGGCGGACCAGTGCCAACCGGACCGGGTCGCCCAGGGCATGGAGGACGACCGCCAGGTCCAGGTCCGGGTCCGCGTGGTCGGGCTGTCCCACTGGGTCTCCTCGTCCTCGTCCGTGTGACACCCCGTAGTATGCAGATCGCTTCGATGTTTCGGGAAAAGTCGAAATGATCCAGGAGACGACCGTGACCGTGCTCGCCACCCTCGCCCGCGTCTATGTCGAGGATCTGGACGTGGCCCTTCCGACGTTCGTCGAACTCACCGGGGAGCGGCCTCGGCTCCGGTTCACCTACGACGGCCTGGACCTCGCGAGTGTCGGCGGCTATCTGCTTCTCGCGGGTACGGAGGAAGCCCTCGCCCCGTACCGAGGCACCCACGCCACCACGATCGTCGAGTCCCTCGACGAGGTGCTGCGGATCACCGAGCAGCACGGCGGGACGATCCTGGACGGCCCCAACGAGGTCCCCACCGGCCGCAACCTGACCGTGCGCCACCCCGGGGGCGCGACCATCGAGTACGTGCAGTTCCACGCGACCGCACGAGCGGCGATCGCTTGAGTCAGCAGCGTCCCGCCCTCCGAACTCCGGGTCGGGTACCGGCCGTTGTCGATCGACGCCGGCGTACCCCCCTACCGCGGTGATCTCCCTCAGCGGTCGTCGAGCAGGGCCAGCTCCTCCAGCACCTTGCGCGCCTGAGGACGCCAGTCGACGTGGCCGACCTCGTGGTGGGCGGCGGGGAAGCGGCGGACGGGGGGCTTCCTGTCCCAGTCGCGTACGTCGGGTGCGGCGCGCCGTACGTGGACCAGGGCCCCGACGACGTTCGTGTGGAAGACGACCTCCAGCTGCTCCGGCCGACCGGCACCCGGTGAGCGGTCCGTGAGCAGGAAGGTCTGGTAGAAGCCGCGGTGCTGCTCCACCTTCGGGATGTAGGAGTCGATGACGTACGCGGAGTCGCAGTAGTACCCCTCCTCCGCGAACGCGTCCAGGACGGCCTCGTGCAGCGGCAGCGCGGAGAGGTGCAGGAGGTCGTCGTCGACTTCCGTGCCGTCGTCGTTCCAGTCGCGGCGGAACGTGCTCTTCATCGAGAGCACAACTCCCAGGGCCCGGCCGCCGAGTTCGCTCACCGGGGCCTCCCAGGGCAGCC
Organism: Streptomyces sp. NPDC046727; assembly: GCF_040645635.1. Lineage (NCBI taxonomy): Bacteria > Bacillati > Actinomycetota > Actinomycetes > Kitasatosporales > Streptomycetaceae > Streptomyces > Streptomyces sp. NPDC046727. Next base: position 56,571 of record NZ_JBEYYR010000025.1, on the reverse strand, counting down.
GTTCGGAGAAGGTGAGGCGTTGCTCCTCGCCCTTGCGCAGGGTGAAGTGCGTGGGCGTGGCGGCGAAGCTGCCGAACTCGTAGTCGCGCTCCTCACCGTTGTAGCTCGTACAACGGACCTTGATGCGCAGGTAGATACCGTTGACGGGGGTGTCGCGCGATCCGCCCCTCAGGCGGACCTCGCCCTTCACGTGCCCGCCCGGATACACCGGCCCCTGGATCTGCGTGTCCACCTCGATCGCCTCGTCCGGATCCCCGATCCCGAACAGCCGCTTGAACCCCACGCGCCCCTCCCCAAGTCCGCGATGATCAGACGAAGAGGCTAACAGCGGGCCTCGCCCCCGATCAGCGCGACGTCAGCGTCTTCCGCCCTGCTCAGCGCGTCAGATCGCCGTGAAGGTGACGGGCAGCCGCACCGGGCCGCGGAGACCGCCGGGCCGCCAGCGCAGCTCGGCCGGCGGGACGGCCAGGGCCAGGTCCGGGAGGCGGCGCAGTACGGTCCCGATGGCGATCCGGCCCTCCAGCCGGGCGAGGGGCGCGCCCAGGCAGTAGTGGATGCCGTGCCCGAAGGCCAGGTGACCGTTGTCGCTCCGGGTGATGTCCAGCCTGTCGGGGTCGGGGAACCGCGTCGGATCGCGGTCGGCGATCGCGGACGCGACCAGCACCGTCGCGCCGCGCGGGATGGTCACGCCCGCGATCTCCACGTCTTCGCGGGCGAAGCGGGCGATGCCCGGGCCGTCGTAGCGGAGGAACTCCTCGATCGCGTCGGGCAGCAGTTCCGGATGATCCCGCAGCAGGGTCAACTGGTCGGGGTGGGCGAGAAGCGCGGCGATGCCGCCGCCGATCAGGTTGACCGTCGTGACGTACCCGGCCACCAGCAGCAGGAAGGTCATGGCGATCAGCTCGTCGTGGTTCAGCCGCTGCTCGTCGTCGTGGGCGCTGATCAGCGCGCTGAGGAGATCGTCGCCCGGCCGGGCGCGCTTGGACTCCAGGTGCTTCGTCACGTACGCGTGCATCCGCCGCCATGCCTCGTCGACGACGGCCGGGTCGGGCAGCCTCGCGCCTCGTACCAGCATGTCGTCGGTCCACCGCTGGAAGTCGTGCCGGTCGTCCGCCGGTACGCCGAGCAGCTCGCCGATGACGGTGACCGGCAGGGGCAGCGCGAAGTCCGCGACGAGGTCGGCCCGGCCGGCCGGTGCCACCGCGTCGAGCAGCTGGTCGGTGATCTCCTGGATGCGGGGCCGCATTCCGGCGACCCGGCGTGCGGTGAACGCCTTCGAGACCAGGCGGCGCAGCCGGGTGTGGTCGGGCGGGTCGGAGCGCAGCATGCTGCTCGTCATCGATGCGCGCTCGAACTCGGGCAGCTGCGCGATGAGGCGGGGGTCCGAGGCGTCACGGACGTCACTGCTCAGCCTCGGGTCCGACAGGGCGGCGAGCCCGTCCTCGTAGCGTGTGACCAGCCAGGCGTCCAGGCCGCCGGCGATGACCGCGCGCCGGACCGGGCCGTCCTCGCGCAGGCGCCGGTAGAGCGGGAAGGGATCCGCCACGAAGGCGGGGTCGGCGTAAGGGAGAAGGACTGGCTGCTGGTTCATCGTGCCTCCAGGGCAGGCATCGACCATAAATGGATCTTTAGCGCGATATAGGTCATATATACACACACCGACCCGATGGCGCAGATGCGGCCCCTCGGCCACCGGCCGAGGGGCCTTCCCTTTTCACGGCCGGAAGCGTAGGTTCCGGTTACCCCGCGTCGGCGCCTCCCGAGGCGTTGGCCCGCCCGTCCCGGGGCGGCGGGCCACGCGGGGGCCAACCACTCCGTATGCGCACAGCGAGCGTCACGGCCGGGTGCCGGAGCGTTCCGGCCGGTGGGCGGACAGCGCCTGACCCAGCGCCAGCACGCTCAGGCCGAACATCAGGACGCCCAGGGGGACATGGAGCGACGGCTTGTGCGCGATGCCCAGGACCACCTGCACCGAGGCGAGGGCGAGGAAGCCGGACGCGTAGAGGATGGGGCGGGGCGCCGCGCCGCCCGGCCGCCAGGCAAGGATCGCGGCGAGCACGTACAGCATCGACGCGCCGTACATCACACGCGCCCCGGCGCTGTGCAGCACCTCGCCGTGGGCCGAGGACAGCAGCAGTCCGGCGGTGACCGCCTGGAAGAAGAGGGACGAGGTCTGCAGGGCGATCGCGACCTGCAGGAACGTGCGGCTGCGCTGCTGTGCGGTCGTCTGTGTGGCCATGGCGCGGTTCTCCTCTGCTGCCTGACGGCAATGGGTCGGTAGGGTGTCTCGGTGGTCCGACGACGTGGGATCGCGAAATGTGAGGCGGGGTGCCGGCCTCACCTTCCGGCGCGCTGTTCCGTCGAAGGGGCGAGAGCGGAACCGGACGAGACGAACCAGGGAGCGGTCACGGCCATGGGCACCCCAACCGAGTCGGAGCACGGCTGGTTCGAGCGAGGCCTGAGCGAGGTCGTCGGCGAACGGCGCCAGCTGATCAACCTCGCCTACCGGCTGCTCGGTTCACTGGCCGAGGCCGAGGACGCCGTACAGGAGACCTACGCCCGCTGGTACGCGATGCCTCGGGACCGGCAGGAGGCCATCGAGTCGCCCGGCGCCTGGCTGACGACCGTGGCGACCCGCATCTGCCTGGATCTGCTCGGCTCGGCGCGGGTACGGCGCGAGCGGTATGTCGGCACATGGATACCCGAGCCGTTGCCCGACCGTACGGAGTGGATCAGCGGGTCGGCGGGCGGCGGCGGGGCCGACCCCGCCGACTGGGTCACCCTGGACGAGTCGGTGAACATGGCCTTCCTCGTCGTACTGGAGGCGATGACGCCGGCCGAACGCGTGGCGTTCGTCCTGCACGACGTCTTCCGCTACCCCTTCGCCGAGGTCGCCGAGATCGTCGGCCGGACCCCGGCGGCCTGCCGGCAGCTGGCGTCCTCGGCCCGTCGACGTCTTCGCGCCGCGCAGGCTCCGGCGGTTCCGACGGCCGGGCAGGCCGGTGTGGTCCGGGACTTCAAGGAGGCGTGGGAGGCCAAGGACATCGAGGCCCTCATCGGCCTCCTCGATCCCGGCGCCACGATGATCGCCGATGGCGGCGGACTGGTCGGCACGGTGCTCCGGCCGGTCGAGGGCAGCGAGCGCATCGCCGAGTACCTGATCCACATCGCCGGCAAAGCCCCCGGGCTGACACTCCTGGAGCGCACGGTCAACGGCCGGCCCGGCCTGGTCGCCCAGCACGCCGGCGTCACCGTGACCGTGGCGGCGTTCAGCCTCGGCGGCGGCCGCATCACGCGCATCTGGGCGGTCCGCAACCCGGAGAAGCTCCGTCCGTGGACCGAGAACGGACAGCCCTGAGCCCCGTCATCGATTTGTCTCGAAGCCGACAAAGGCCCACCCACAGCACTCCGATAACATGTTCGAACTTACAACAACCGCCCGACAAGTTACCCATTCCGTTTATATCTAACAAATCGGCCGAACAGTTGACATCTATACCATCGAGAATAATTTCGCGAGTAAACCCCAGAATTGTGTTCACCGCGTGGCGCCGGCCACGGGCGATGCTGTGGACCGCGGCGGGCGTGGTGGCCCTCGGATTCCTCATCGCACTGGAGATCGCAGCCCGCCACTACGGGCAACCGGGGCCGATCACCAATCAGGTGAAAGAGGTGATATTCGCCCCCAAGTCGGGGCCGCTGTTGTACGCCAGCATGGCGTTGATGATGGTGGTGCTCACCTGGCGGCAGCGGTTCATCGCGGCCGGTGTCGCGATCGGCATCGACCTCGTCTTCTTCGTGGTCCGGTGGGTGCTCGACGCCAAGCCGGCCCCCGGTGGCGGCCACCCGTTCGGCAACGGCGCGTTGTGGGTGCTTCTGGGCTGTGCGGTCATCGCTGTCACGCGCCGCACCGGCCGGGAACGTGTGCTGCTGCTGAAGGGCGTCGGGCTGGGCCTGCTGCTGGTGGCCGGCCGCAAGACGGGCGATGCCTGGCTGCTCATCACGTCGAAGACCCGCCCGGTGGTGCTCGACCAGTACCTGGCGACCGCCGATCACGCGCTGGGCGACCCGTCGTGGCTGGCCGGCCGGATCGTCAGGGCCAGCGGTCCGATCGGCGCCCATGTTCTCGACTACGTCTACATCCAGCTCGCGGTGGCCGCGGTCGTCGTCACGCTGTACCAGCTGCGCAACGTGGCGGTCGAGCGCCGCTTCCCGAGCCACCATCTGGTGCGCACCTTCCTGGTGATCGGCCTCCTCGGGCCGGGCATCTACATGATCTTCCCGGTGGTCGGACCGATCTTCGCCTACGGCGCCGACGGCGGGCACTGGGCGGTGGCCAACCTGTGGCCGGACGCGGTGCCCGTCAACACGCCGCACCACATGCCGTTCAACGGCACCACCCCCCGCAACTGCATGCCCAGCCTGCACACCGCGTGGGCCACCGCGATCTTCATCCATTCCCGCAAGGCCCCGCGGATTCTGCGCTTCGCGGGCACGTTCTGGCTGATCGCCACGCTCGGCGCGACGCTGGGCTTCGGCTACCACTACGGCACGGACATCATCGCCGGCGTGGTGTTCACGCTCACGATCGAGGCGGCTCTGCGCTCGTTGGAACGCGGCTGGGACCGGTCGGGAACCCTGCTGGTCGCCTACGGCGCGACGGTCTTCACGGCGCTCCTGGTGTCGTACCGCTATCTGCCGGTGGAAATGGCCGCGTATCCGTGGCTGTTCGGACCGCTTCTCCTGCTGGCGATGGTCTCGGTGATCTACTGCTACCTGCGGACCACCCAGCTGTGGGAACCGAAGGCCGCACCGGCGCCACAAGCGGAACCGCAGCCCGAACTGGTGTGAGTCATCGACAGGGCTCGTCTTCGAGCAGCTGGACGAGCCCTGCCGGCAGCACGGTCACGCCCGTCTCAGGCCATGGGGAACTCGTCACGGAGCACGCTGTAGAGCACGCCGTCGCGCCACTGCCCGTCGCGGAAGGTGATGCTGCGGAGTTCCCCCTCACGGCGGAAGCCGGCCTTCTCCAGCGCGCGCTGTTCCGCGACGTTCTCCCGCTCGGTGTCCGCCTCGATCCTGACCACGGGCGTGTGGGCGAACAGATAGCCGACGAGCAGCCGCTGGGCCTCGGTTCCGATCCCGCGCCCCCGGGCCTGCGGCAGCAACTGGATGCCGATGTTCCAGTGATACGAGGCGGCCGAGACGGTGATCTTCCGCCACGCCACGACCCCGTGCCGCTCCGCACCGGTGGTCACCATGAGCTGTCCGCCGTCATCGGCCAGCAGGCCGTTCTCCGACCAGCGCCGCCGGTAGCGCCTCGCGTCCGTCCAGCCGTACCACTGGAACGGACCACCGGCCCCGGGATCGGTCAGGAACAGCTCCAGTACGGGAAGGTCCTCTTCTCGCACGGGCCGCAATATCACCGTCTCGTCGTCACTCACGCCGGCCACGGTAGCGCCCGGCGCGGCACGGCCACGGGCGTCCGGGGTCGTTGACGCCGGAACGCGGTGAAATTACTTTTCGGAGTATGAGTGGCAGAACGAAGGAAACTTTCCTTCACGGCGCCACGCCGACGGCGGCTGTTCAGGAGTGAGCGTGCGTCAACTCGACCTGCTGGTGGTCGTCGTCTATCTGGTGGCGATCGCCGTGATCGGACTGCGCCTGGCCGGACGGCAGACGACGGCCAAGGACTACTTCGTCGGCGAAGGCCATATGCCGTGGTGGACCGTCTCCTTCTCCGTGGTCGCCACCGAGACCAGCGTACTCACCGTCATCAGCGTGCCGGGCGGCGCGTACAGCGGGCAGGGGTTCGGAAACGTCGAACTGGCCCTCGGCTACGTCATCGGGCGCGTCGTCGTGGCGACCGCGCTGATTCCGCTGTACAAGCGGGGCGGCTTCGTGAGCGCCTACCAGTACCTGGGAAGCAGATTCGGGCTGAAGCTCCAGGGGCTCGCCTCGGTGACGTTCGTCTTCACCCGGCTTCTCGCCGAGGGCGTCCGGTTGTTCGCCTCCGCCATCCCGATCAAGCTGCTGCTCGACGAGTTCGGCGTGCACGCGAGCTACCGCGTCATCATCATCGTGCTCACGGTGATCACCGTCGTCTACACCTACCTCGGCGGCATCAAGGCGGTCATCTGGACGGACGCCATCCAGATGGGCCTGTACCTGGGCGGCGCCCTCCTCGCGATCGGCGTGCTGGCCGGCCATGTCGGCGGCGCGGGCTTCCAGCGCGCCCTGCACGCGGGCCGGTTCACCCTCTTCGACACCGACTTCGGCCTGGCGCACATCCTCACCAGCCCGTTCGCCCTCCCCACCGCGATCATCGGCGGCGCCATCTTCGCGATGGCCAGCCACGGCTCCGACCAGCTGATCGTCCAGCGCGTCCTGGCCACCCGCTCGCTGCGCGACGGCCAGAAGGCCATGGTCGTGTCCGGCGTCTTCGTCACCCTGCAGTTCGCCGCGTTCTCCCTCGTCGGCGCGCTGCTGTGGTCGTACAACCAGGGCAGGAGCTTCCAGGAGCTGGGCCTGAGCAGCTCCGACAACCTCTACCCGGACTTCGTCCTGCACGGGCTGCCCGTGGTGATCTCCGGCCTGCTCGTGGCCGGCATCCTCGGCGCGGCGATGGGCTCGCTGTCCTCGGCGCTGAACTCCATGTCGAACTCGACGGTCGCCGACATCATCCACAGCCTCTTCCGCGCCGAGCCCTCCGAGGAGTTCCTGCTCAGGCTCGCCCGGCTGATGACCCTGGTGTGGGCGGTGCTGATGGCGCTCTTCGCCTGTGCCTTCAGCACCGGCACCGGGAACGTCTACCTCACCGGACTGACCATCGCGGGCTACACCTACGGCGCGCTCCTCGGGGCGTTCCTTCTCGGGCGGATCGTCCGGCGCGCGAACGAGACCGACGCCGTCATCGCGTTCCTGGTGACGGTCGGCGTCATGACGTACATCGTGCGCGTCGTGAGGATGGACGTCAGCGTGGCCGGCGCGACCGTGCCCACCGCGATCGCCGCGCAGTGGCTCGTCCCGATCGGTGTGCTGATCACCCTGGCCGTGGGCGGTGCGGCCAGCCTGTTCCACCGGGCGCCCGAGATCCCCCGCGGCCCGCTGGGCGACGGCGGGCCGGGACCCGATCGTCCGGCGGCGGCCGTCGCCCGGGAGTGACGCGGGGCGCGGCCGGCCCGGTGCGCAGCCGTCGCGGCCTCCTGAATCCCGACGGCCCCTCGCCGTTCCACGAGACAGGCCCTTCGTACAGCGACAGCCCCTTCGGGAGGAGCCATGCACCAGCCGCAGCCGATCCGGGCCGCCCGGCGGGGACCGTGCCAGGAGGCGCCGTGCGCGTGATCGGCCTGATGTCGGGCACCTCGTTCGACGCCATCGAGGCCGCCGCGGCGGACCTCGCCCTGGACGGCGACAGCCTGCTCCTGCGGCCCCTCGGGCACCTGTCCGTCCCCTACCCGGACGAGGTGCGGGACCTGATCGCCGCCACCCTGCCCCCGGCCGCCACGACCACGCGGGCCGTCTGCGCCCTGGACACCGGCATCGGCCGGGCCTTCGCCGACGCCGCCGGGCGCGCCCTGCGCGAACTGTGCGCCGGCACCGCCGACCTCGTGGTCTCGCACGGGCAGACCATGCACCACTGGGTCGAGGACGGTACGGTCCGCGGCACCCTCCAACTCGGCCAGCCCGCCTGGATCGCCGAGGCGACCGGGCTCCCGGTCGTGTCCGACCTGCGCAGCCGGGACGTCGCCGCAGGCGGCCAGGGCGCGCCGCTGGTCGCCATGACCGACTCCTTGCTGCTGTCCGCCCTGCCCGGCACCCCCGCCGCGCTCAACCTCGGCGGCATCGCCAACGTCACGGTCCTCGCGCCCGGCGCCGGGCCGCTGGCCTTCGACACCGGTCCCGCCAACGCGCTGCTGGACGCGGCCGTACGGCACTTCACCGGGGGCGCCGCCGCCTACGACGAGGACGGGCGCCGGGCCGCCGCGGGCCGGGTCAGCCCCGAACTGCTGCATGTCCTCCTGGATGACGCCTACTACCGCAGGCCCGCCCCGAAGACCACCGGCAAGGAGCACTTCCACCTGCCCTACCTGCGGCGGGCGCTCGACGCCGTGCCCGTTCCGGCCGTCGACGACGTCCTGGCCACCCTGACCCGGCTGACCGCCGTCACCGTGGCGGACGCGTGTCGCGCCCACGACGTCACCCAGCTCGTCGTGTCCGGCGGCGGCGCCCGCAACCCGGTGCTGATGCGCATGATCGGCGAGGAGCTGCCCGGCGTACCGCTGCGTCTCAGCGACGCTCTGGGGCTGCCGTCGGACGCCAAGGAGGCGCTGGCCTTCGCCGTGCTGGGTTTCCTGACCGCCCACGGCCTGCCGGGGGCCGTCCCTTCGGGCACCGGCGCCCGACGGGCCGTGCTCCTCGGCAGCATCACCCCCGGCCGCTCGCCGCTGCGCCTGCCCGAACCGGCCGCCCGACCGCCACTGCTGCTGCGGATCACGCGCTGAAGGGGAGGTCCGACGTGCCGGGCTCCTGGCCATGGGCGCTGCCGAGTTCACATACCCGTCGTGGTCGCTTCGGCTCGGGGGGGCGGTGGTTGTCACCTGCGGCCGGTGCAGTGGACCACCGATGGCCCTGGCGCGCGTGGGACGGCTGACCGGAATGTGAGGGGGATGTGCATGAGGTACACCCGCATCCAGGGGGCTGTACGGCGCCCTGCTCGAGTCCGCGCACGACTCGCGACAGCAGCCGTGCTCGCCCTGACGGCTCCTGCCCTGCTGCCCGGTGCGGCGCAGGCCGGCTCCGCGCACACCGCGGCGGCCGGGCGGCGGACCGCCGCGCCGACCGAGCAGTGGACGACACAGACCCTCGCACCCGGAGTCGTCGTCCGCACCGGTGTCATCCGGCGCCCCGGCACGAAGCACTCCTGGACGGTCACCGTTCAGGCTCCGAGCAGCACCCGGTGGACCGCGAACGATCCGGACGCGCCCGCCACCTGGGCCGAGGTCTCCACCCGGACCTGGGCTGACGACACGTCACGCGAGCTGGCCGAGGCCGGCTTCCGGACGCGCGTGGAGAGCGTGCGGTGGCCCCGCTACGCCGACACCCCGCAGGGCCTGATGGGGTACCGGGTCCGCATCGGCCGTTACGCCACTCAGGAGGAGGCGAGGACGGCCGCGTCGGCGGTCACCGCGGCCGGGTTCCGTACGGCCCTCTCCTGGACCGGCTACGACATCCAGGAGCCGGCCGACCAGGAGAACGTCCATGTCGCCGTGATCGACCCGAAAGCCTTCGACGGAACGGTCGAGGCCACCCATGACGGCAATGTGGCACAGCGGGAGACGACCTCGGCGGTGGCTCGGAAGCTCACGTCGCTCGTCGGGGTCAACGGTGGCTTCTTCGTGCTGTCACCGGGCGACGGCGTGCCGGGTACCGTGTCCGGGCTCGGTGTCTACCAGGGCGAGACGGCATCGATGGCCGCCGGCTCCCGCTCCGCGCTGATCCTCGGGGACGGCGGTCACGACGTCCGGATCGCGGACCTGACCAGCACCGTCACCGCCCGGGCGGGCAAGGCCGCCTTTCGGATCCAGGGCATCAACCGGGTGCCCGGCACGGTCCGGGACTGCGGGCGTCCCGGCGGCACACCCAGCGAGCTGCCCTGGCAGGACGTGACGTGCCGACTGGCCGATGACATGGTCCAGTTCACCGCGGCCTTCCAGGCCGACCTGCCGACGGGTCCAGGAGCGCAGGTCGTGCTGGACGCGTCGGACCGTGTCGTCTCCGTCGGCGCGCGCGGCGGTCGCGTACCGGCGGGCGGGCACGTCCTCCAGGGGATCGGGCGGGCCGCCGACTGGCTGACGGCGCACGTCGAGCCGTACAGCCGCGTCAAGGTCGGCGAAGTCGTCCGCACCACCGGGGGCCGGCGCATCGCGCTCGACGGCGACGACTCCGTCGTCAGCGCGGCACCGACGCTGGTGGAGGACGGCCGCATCGACATCGACGCCGCCGCCGAAGGCGTGGTCGACCCCGAGTACACGTCCTTCGGCTATGCGTGGGCCAACGTCCGTCAGCCCCGCACCATGGCGGGTGTCGACGAGCGGGGCCGGCTGATCCTCGCCACGGTGGACGGACGGCTGAAGAACGGCAGCGAAGGGTTCACTCTCCACGAGGCCGCCGCGTTCATGAAGTCCCTCGGTGCCGTACAGGCGATGAACCTCGACGGCGGGGGGTCCACCGCGATGGCCGTCAACGGCAGGCTGGTCAACCAGCCGTCCGACGCCGCCGGCGAACGCGCGGTCGGCGACACCGTGCAGGTCCTGCCGGGGGACCGCTGACGGCGACGCGGACAGACGCGCGGGTCGACTCCCGCGCGCCGCTCCGCGGCCACTCACCTCATGAGGTGCCGCAGTGGCACGTGTACGAGCGTGAGGGACGTCGCCGCCGCCGCGAACCCGAGGACGGCACCGGCCGCTACGTCGCCGGGGTAGTGCACGCCCGTGTGGACCCGGGAGTAGCCGACGGCGGCCGCCAGCGCCCCGAGCGGCACCGCGGCCGGGGGCAGCACGACGCCCACGGCGGTGGCGAACGCGGTCGCCGAGGCCGTGTGGCCGGAGGGGAAGGACGCGGACTTCGGCATGGGCACGTGCCGGTCCACCACCACCCGGGCCCTTTCCCGGTCGGGCCGGCGCCGGCGGACCATCCGCTTGCCGAACAGGTTCGCCGCCGCCGAGGCCAGCGCGACCGAGCAGACCCCGGCCAGAGCCGCGCGACGGGGACGGCCCGGGACGAGGGCGAGGCCCACGGCCGCGGTCAGGGAGATCTTCGAGTGGTCGGCCGCGTGCGACAGCCGCCGCAGAGTGCGGTCCAGCGTCGGCGTGGGGGTCGCGGCCACGGCCGCGTACAGGGCGCCGTCGATCGCATGGAGGTCGCGCAGCACGGAGGTCGCGGCGGACCGGGCAGTGGCCACGGTGCGCCGGACCGACGCGGTGGGCGGCGCGGAGTTCGGGTCAGGCACGGGTCTCTCCTTCGGGCGTCCGCCCGGTACGGCCGAACGCGAGGTCGAGGAGCCGCCGCCAGTCCACGGGCGGCGCTGGAACCACGATGCCCGGACGGTCACGCGGTACCAGGACCCGCAGTGCGGCCGGGCGCAGCGAGCACACGACCGGCGTAGCCATGCGCAGGGCCTCGCCGTCCACGGCCACGGGGATCTCCTCCACGAAGGAGGTCACCTCGACCCGGTGCGCGGTCATGACGGTCAGCCCCGTGGACTGCGGGCCCCGCACAGCCAGGTCCGCGGCCTGTGCCGCGCTCTCCACGCGGATCCCCAGGACGCCCAGTTCGCCGCCGTCGAGCCGGGGCCGACGGCCGCCGCCGACCGGCTCGTCGGGCAGGACGTACGGGTTGTTGCTGACCAGCAGCGCCTGCTGGGACGAGAGCGCGGTGCCGTCGACGCGTGCGTCGAGTCGCCGCACTCCCTCGCCGAGCAGCAGGTCCGGCATCAGGTTCAGCGCGGTGCCCGCCTTGTCGTCGCGGTACTCCGGGCGCTGCACGACGTCCGCGTACACCCCGAACGACACGGTGTTGACGAAGGCCCGGCCCGCGACGTCGCCGAGATCGACCCGGAGTTCCTCGCCGTCGGTCAGCGCGTCGAGGCAGCGGCTCGGGTCGGACCGGTCGAGGCCGAGGTCCATGGCGAAGTGGTTGCGGGTGCCGGCCGGGATCACGAGGAACGGCAGGCCGTGTTCCGCGGCGACCGCCGCGACCAGCGCCTGGGTGCCGTCGCCGCCCGCCACGCCCAGCAGGTCGGCGCCCTCGGTGACAGCCCGGCGGGCCAGCGCGGCGACATCGGCCGGGACGGTGGGATCGAGCAGGATCACCCGCGCGCCCAGTTCCTCGGCCCGCTCGACGAGGCCCAAGCGGCCGACCTTCCCGCCGCCGGACTTCGGATTCATGATCAGTACCGGCCGCTGTGGCCGGGGCGCGGCGGTCGCCCGCATCGGGCGCTCCGGACGGGACCTGCGCAAGGCCGCCCGGGAGAGGGTCAGCGTCGCGCCCCAGCACAGGCTCGACACCAGGGCCGTCTGCCACAGGCCCTGCTGGGTGAAGAGCACCAGGACGCTCACCGGCGCGGCGCCCGCGGTCACCGCCCCGAACAGACGTACCGCGCCGCGGTGCGCCAGGAACCACCAGACGCCGACGGCGCAGACGATCAGCCCGAGAAGCCCGGCGCCGGCGACCAGCAGCCCGCCCTGGCCCAGCGCGCGCACGAGCACGGCCACCGCGCCGATCGCCGCCAGCACGGCGAGGCGCGCGAGCAGCCGCGTCGCCGCGCCCTCCCGGGAGCGTGTCGTCCGCGTCCTGGCGATGTCGTCCTCCCGCGTCGGATTCGTCCTCGCTGCCCGGTCCGTTGTACCAGCCGGGCGCGCACGGAGCCGCGTGCGTGCCCGCCTGGGCCGGGTGAGTCCTGCACCCGATCGCGCCCTGCGCTCAGAGGCCGACGGTGGCTCTGCGCTGTGCCTGTTCGAACTCGGTGAGAGGGTCGCCGGCACTCTGCCAGGGCCAGGCGGTGACGATCCCGCCGACGGCCTCGAACGCCGTACGGGCCTCGACGCGCCGGTCGGCGGCCATCAGCGCGTGGGCGAGGAGATTCAGGTCGGCGAGAGACTTGGCGTGACGGAGGAATCCCGGCTGCCCCCAGGTGTGCGCCGCGCGATCGAGCGCCTGGGCGGCCGTCCCCTGGGACCAGTGGGTCCGTGCCACCAGTGCCTCGTATCCGCCCCGGCCGAGGATGGCGTGGTACTGGAAGACCTGGGCGGTGAGTTCCGTCGCCACGCAGGGTGCGTTGGCGGGCATACGGGCGCCCAGCGCGTCGACGAAGTCCAGGACCTGCATCCGGGAGCCCGCTTCCTCCGGAGCGAGATAGCCCAGCATGTTCATGTACGCCTCGCGGTTCCAGCGGTCACGCGCGAGCACCTCGTTCCACACCCCGAACACGTGGGGCTGCTTCCAGCGTTCCCGGCGCGCCACCTTGAGCAGGGCCACCCAGGGGGTGGGGTCGTCCGGCGCGAGTTCCGCGGCGCGCAGACAGCTCTCCGCGGCGTCGGACGTGTCGCCGGGACGGTCCTGGGCGCGGGCCTGTGCGACCTGGGACCAGGCGTGCAGTACGAGGGCGGTCGCGTTGCGGGGCTCGCGTGCGGCCCAGGATCTCGGCAGATGCGATGCGGCGAGGAAGTCCGCCAGGACGCTGATGCGGTGGGTACGGCGGTCCCAGTCGCCCGGGTCCTGGTCCAGCAGCCGGGACATCTGCGCCATGCACAGGTCGGTGGTGGCGATGGTTCCCGTCCGGGTGGTCGCCAGCAGGGACTTCAGCAGCCTGCCCAGCTCCTGGTCGTCGAGTTCAGGAGCCAGACGGGTCCGTTTGCGGCGGTTTGAAAGAAATCCCATGCCTGGAGGCTAAAGCGGATCACATGACCCGCAAGGTCTGCGCTGAGATCGTTATCGTCCCTTCCCCGGGTGGCCGGGGGCTGTCAGACTCCCGAGCGTGCCCGACTTCGACATGCTCGTCATCGGATCCGGACCCGGTGGTCAGAAGGCCGCCATCGCCGCGGCCAAGCTCGGCCGCCGGGTCGCCGTCGTCGACCGCCCCGACATGCTCGGCGGCGTCTCCCTGCACACCGGCACCATCCCCTCCAAGACCCTGCGCGAGGCGGTGCTGTACCTGACCGGCCTCACCCAGCGCGACCTGTACGGGCAGAGCTATCGGCTGAAGGAGGACATCACCGTCGCCGACCTGACCGCGCGCACCCGGCACGTGGTGGGTCGCGAGGTGGACGTCGTCCGCAGTCAGCTGGCCCGCAACCAGGTGACCGTCTACTCCGGCACGGCCCGCTTCGCCGATCCGCACACCGTCGCCGTGTCCGAGGCGTCCGGGCGGGAACGGCTGGTCGGTGCCGAGCACATCGTCATCGCCACCGGCACCAGGCCGGCCCGCCCCGGCAGCGTCGAGTTCGACGGGCGGACCATCATGGACTCCGACAACGTGCTCTCGCTGGAGCGGGTGCCGCGGTCCATGGTGATCGTTGGTGCCGGTGTGATCGGCATGGAGTACGCGAGCATGTTCGCCGCGCTGGGCAGCAAGGTGACCGTGGTCGAGAAGCGTCCCGGCATGCTGGACCTGTGCGACGTGGAGATCGTGGAGTCGCTCAAGTACCACCTGCGGGACCTGGCCGTGACCTTCCGGTTCGGGGAGACCGTCGCCGCCGTCGAGCGGCATCCGCGGGGCACGCTCACGGTGCTGGAGAGCGGCAAGAAGATCCCCGCGGACACCGTGATGTACTCGGCGGGCCGGCAGGGACTCACCGACGGCCTCGCCCTCGACCGGGCCGGCCTCGCGGCGGACGCGCGCGGCCGGATCGAGGTGGACGAGAACTACCGCACCGAGGTCCCGCACATCTACGCCGTCGGTGACGTCATCGGTTTCCCGGCGCTCGCCGCGACCTCCATGGAGCAGGGCCGGGCCGCCGCCTACCACGCGTGCGGCGAGCCGGTCGGGCGCATGCACCACCTCCAGCCGATCGGCATCTACACCATCCCGGAGATCAGCTTCGTCGGCCGCACCGAGGACCAGCTCACCGAGGACCGGGTGCCGTTCGAGGTGGGCGTGGCCCGGTACCGGGAGCTGGCGCGCGGGCAGATCATCGGGGATTCGCACGGCATGCTGAAGCTGCTGGTGTCGCCCAGGGACCGCACCCTGCTCGGGGTGCACTGCTTCGGCTCGGGCGCGACCGAGCTGATCCACATCGGACAGTCCGTGATGGGGTGCGGGGGCACGGTCGACTATCTGGTCAACGCGGTGTTCAACTATCCGACGCTGGCGGAGTCCTACAAGGTCGCCGCGCTGGACGCGACGAATCGGCTGCGCCAGATCGACCGCCTCGACTGAGGGAATGCCGACCGGTACCGGTCAGGGCGTGGCGCGGGGGCCGTCCGGGCGTTCGGTGCGCTGCCGGACCGTCTCGCGGCTGAGTTCCTCGGTCTCCGGCTCCGGCAGCCGCTCGAAGCCGTCCGCGGTGATGACGGAGACGACGGGGAAGATCCGGCGGTTCAGGTCGGGGCCGCCGGTGGCCGAGTCGTCGTCGGCCGCGTCGTACAGCGCCTGGAGCGCGGCGAGGGCCGCCTCCCGGCGGGTGAGGTCCGGCCGGTACAGCTTCTTCAGGGCGCCCCGGGCGTACGGGGAGCCGCTTCCCTCGGCGTGGAAGTGCCGCTTCTCGTACAGCCCGCCGGCCGCGTCGAAGCTGAAGATCCGGCCGTGTCCGCCGCCGGGCGCGGTGAGGTCGTAGCCGACGAGCAGCGGGACGACGGCGAGACCCTGCATGGCCTGGGCGAGGTTCTGCCGGATCATGGCCGCGAGGCGGGTCGCCTTGGCCCCGAGGGTCATCGGTATGCCCTCCACTTTCTCGAAGTGGGTCAGCTCGACCTGGTAGAGCCGCACCATGTCGAGGGCGAGGCCGACGGTGCCGGCGAAGGCGACGGCCGTGTGGTCGTCGGCGGGGTGCACCTTCTCCAGGTCGCGCTGGGCGATGAGGTTGCCCATCGTGGCCCGGCGGTCGCCGGCGATCAGCACGCCGTCGCGGTAGGTCAGGGCGAGCACGGTGGTGCCGTGCGGGAACCGGTCGGGCGCCGCGCGGACGCCGGACGGGAGCGGGGGTGCGGTGGGCAGCAGCCGGGGGCGGTGCGCGGCCAGGAACTCGGTGAAGGACGATGTCCCCGGTGTGAAGAAGGCTTCGTTCGGCAGGCCCGCGCTGTCGTACCCCGGCATGGCTCCCCCTCCTGAGTCGCATGGCAGTACCCGACTCCTACCTGGAGCGGGCGCGCGGGAAACTCCCCGGCCCTCACAGGGCCTTGCGTCGCACCAGTACCCCGAGCACCAGCAGGCCGGGGAGCAGTGGCAGCCAGACGGTCAGCAGCCGGTAGCCGAGGACCGCGGACGCGGCGGCGGCACCGGGGGTGCCGGCGGCGGTGAGGGCGAAGGCGAGCGCGGCGTCCAGCGAGCCGAGGCCGCCGGGGGTGGGCAGCAGGGCGGCGGCGCTGCTGGCCGCGAGGTACAGCAGGGCCACCTGGAGCGGGGCGAGGGGGAGTTCGACGGCCCGGGTGACGGCGATGAGCACCAGGGCGTGCAGCGCGGCGAAGGCCAGGGAGCCGCCCCACAGGGCCGCCGCGCGGGCCGGGCAGGCGTGCAGCGTGCGGATGTCGGCCAGTACGGCGGTGAGGGCCCGCCGGCAGCGCGACCACACGGGAGTGGCCGGCAGGACCGCCACCGGTGCGGCCACGCCCAGGACGACGGCGACGGCCATCAGGGAGATGTGCGGGACGCGCAGCAGGCCCGGGCAGGCCGGGGCGAGCAGGGCGATCAGCGCCAGGCGGACGGCGGCGCCCGCGGTGGCCTTGACGGCGAGTGCGCCGGCCGAGCGCCCGGCCGGCAGCCCGCAGCGCATCAGGAACCGGAGGTTCACCGCGCCCGCGCCGAGGCCCGCGGGCAGGAGGTGGTTCGCGGCGGAGGCGGCGAACTGGGCCGCGACCAGCCGGCCTCCGGGCAGCCGCCGTACGACGGCGCCCTGCTGGGCGAGCGCGGAGGCCGCCCAGGTGCCCATCGCCGCCGCCGCGCCGATCAGCAGCCAGCCCTGGTCGGCGACCGCCAGCCGCCCGGCCCCGCTCTCGACCGCGGGCCAGTGCCGGCGGGCCAGGTACAGCGCGCCGAGCAGGCCGACGAGGCAGACCGCCGCGTGCCAGCGGGCGCGCCGTCGGCCGAGGGGGGCGGCGAGGTCGGCCGGGGACGTCATGAGCCGGCGTCCGGTACGACGTAGTACAGCCGGACCGCGCCGACGGGTGCGGACGCCCAGCCGCGGGCGTACCCGGGCGGCGCGGACCCGGCCGGCACCAGCGTGGCGACCGGCATCCGCCGGGCGGTCCGGGCGATGCCGTCCTCGGTGGTGTTGGCGTTGGGCCCGGCCGTGGCGGCCGAGGCACAGCCGGCCGCGAACGCCACCGGGATGGCCTCGTGCCCGGTGAGCAGACAGGGCGGACGGACCCCGTGCACGTGCAACTCGGCCACGGTACGGGCCCAGGCCCCACGGAGGACGGTGACGTTACCGACCGCCCGCGCGACGACACTGACCTGCACCACGAGATGGAGGACGAGCGCGGCACAGACCAGCGTGACAACGACCGGCCGCCGGGCCAGGCGTGGGGCCGGGGGCAGCGCGAGACGCAGGGCCGGATGCGGGTGCGGGCGCGGGGTCAGAGGCGGGTGCGGGGCCGGATGCGGGTGCGGGGTCGGAGGCCGGGACGAGCGCGGGGCTGGACGCAAGGCCGACCGCAGGACCGGGCGCCGGGCCGGGCGCGGCCCGCGACGCAACGCCGACCGCCAGGCCGGTGACCGGTCCGAGCGCGACACCGGGGACGGGCCCGAGCGCGGGGCCGAGCGCAGGATCGGGCACACGAGCGGACACCGGGGCGAATGCCGGCCCGGACGCACGGCCGGTAGCGGGGCCGGACGTACGGGCGGCGGCTGGGCCGGGCGCGCGGGTGATGGCGGGGCGGGGCGTGCCGGCGGTGGCGGCCCCGGACGCAGAGCCGCACGCGGCGCCAAGCCCAGAACCGAGCGCCGGCTCCGGCGGAGAGCCGGGCGCCAGATCGTCCCAAGGACCGGACGCGGCGCCAAGCGCAGCACCGAGCGCAGGATCGGGCACACGAGCGGACACCGGAGCGGATGCCAGACCGGACGCACGGCCGGTGGCGGGTTCGGGCGCACGGCCAGTGGCTGCGCCGGACGCGGAGCCGCACGCGGCGCCGAGCCCAGAGCCGGGCGCCAGGTCGGCCGGAGAGCCCGGTCCCAGGGCTCGCGGTGGGGTGTCACCAAGTGCGTCAGTGCGGTGGCCGCCGGTACGGCCAGCAGGGCGTACGTCGGTAGCAGGAAGCGGGGTGCCGCGTAGCCGATCAGGAACAGGTAGGGGAAGGCCGCCGTCGCCGCGCAGGCGAGTGGGAGGGTCGTGGGCGCCGGACGGCGGGCGCGGACGGCGACGGCCGACGCGAGTCCGGCGAGCACGGGCAGCGCGAACCACCAGAGGGTGAGCAGCGGGTGGGGCAGGGCGCCGCTGCACGGCCGGCACAGTGTCCGCCCGCCCAGGCTGCGCAGTTGGTCCACCACCGCGACATGCCAGCCGAGACCGCCCTGGATCGCCGAGCCGTCGGAGAGCCGGCGCGCCAGGCCGCCGTAGCTCACGTACGCCTCGATCACCCACTCGGCGGCGCCCGCGGCGAGCCCGGCGAGCAGGACGAGCAGGGCCCGCCGGTGGCGCCGTGTCAGGCCTAGGGCGAGCAGCGGCAGGGCCGCCCAGACCGCGTCCACCGGCCGCATCCACGCCATCACCGCCGCGCTCACCGCGAGGCCCCACAGCGCGGCCCGTTCGGCAGGGGCGCGCAGGAAGCAGGCGACGGCGGCCAGCGCGGCCACGGCCACCCAATAGTTGGGCATGGCCTGAGGGCCGTAGAACAGGGTCACCCACAGGGAGGCGAACAGGGATCCGGCGAGGGCGAGTACGCGGACGGGGAAGAGGCCGCGCCAGGCGCGCAGGGCCAGGAACAGGGCGAGGCCGGAGACCGCGGCGAGGTAGAGGCGGAGCAGTGTCGTCGACGACGACCAGGCCGCGACCGGTGCGACCAGCAGGGAGATGCCTCGCGCGCGGGGTGCGCTGAAGAAGGCCGCGGGAGCGTGTCCGCTGACCTGGCTGACGTAGATCGTCTCGTCCCAGCCGAGTCCCATGCCGGGCCCGACGAGCAGCAGTTGGGTCAGGGTGAAGGCCGCGGCGACGGCCGCGAGCGGCCAGGTGGCGCGGGTGGTGCCGGCGGGCACGCGGCGCGAGCGCTCGCGGCTCGCCGCGTCGGGTGTCGCGTGCGCACTGCCGGCCATGACCACCCCTCCGTCCCTACAGCTCGTAGGGACCACTGTCACCCTACGGCCTGTAGGGCCGGGGCGGGAGCGGAGGAAAACACGGAAAAACTAACGCGGATCACCCGCCCGCGCCCGGCAGGCAGGGCCATCCGGCCGACGGCCCTACGCGCTGTAAGGTTGGGGCATGGCTGGCACAGGGTCCCGCGGCAGGGCGGAGCGACGCAGCGCCGGGGAGCTGGAGAGCGAGGTACTGGCCGCCCTCTGGGCCACCGAGCGGCCACTGACCCCGGCGGAGATCCAGCAGGAGATCGGCGGCGGACTGGCGTACAACACCGTCCACACGATCCTCAAACGCCTGTACGACAAAGGGCTGGTGCTGCGGGACGCCGACGGGCGGCGCGGCGCGTACCGGCCGGCCAAGAACGCGGCCGAGCTGACCGCCCAGGCGATGCACGAGGCCCTGGACCGGGGGCCGGACCCGATCGCCGCGCTCCAGCAGTTCGTGACCGGACTGAGCGCCGAGGAGGAACGGGCGCTGCGCGACCTGCTCGCCGACGGCGCCGCATGAGGTCCGGACGGGCTGCCGGATCCGGGGCGTCCGGAGCGTCGGGCGCGGAGAGCGGCGACGAGCGCGTGAGGTCCGGCGTATGACGTTCGACGTGTACAGCCCCCTGGTGCTGTCCCTGCTGCTGTCGGCCGTCACTCCCCTGCTCGCCCGGCGGGCCGCTCCCGCGCTCGCCGCGCGGGTGCTGGCCTCGGCCGCCGTGCTGACCTCGGCGGCGACCGCCTGGTCGCTCCTTCTGCTGGCCGCCGCGCTGCTCGGGGACGCGCCGCCGGTGGTCCGCGCGGCCCGGGAGGACGGGCGCCCGCTCACCGACCCGGTGCCGGAGGTGATCGGGCTCGCCGCCTTCCTGGCGTTGGTGGTGGTCGCGCTGCGGGTCCACCGGGCCGTGCGCGCGGAGCGGGGCGCGCGGCGGGCACTGCGGCGGCTCGCCGCGGGGCAGCCGGCCGGTACCGAGCTGATCGTCGCGGACTCCGCGGTGCCGCGGGCGTTCGCGGTCCCGGGCCGGCCGGGCCGGATCCTGGTCACCTCCGGGATGCTGGGCGCGCTGGACCCGGCCGAGCGCCGGGTGCTGCTGGCGCACGAGCGGGCCCATCTCGCGCACCGGCACGGGCTGTTGGTGACGGCGGTGACGCTCGCCGCGGCGGCCGATCCGCTGCTGGGTCCGGTGCGGTCGGCGGTCGTCTTCCTCGTGGAGCGGTGGGCCGACGAGCGGGCGGCGGCCGTGGTCGGGGACCGGCGGGTGGCCGCGAGGGCGTTGGCCCGGGCCGCGCTCGCCGCGGGCCGGGCCCGCACGGCCTGCGCCCTGCAGTTCACCGACCGGGCCGTCACCCGCCGGATCGCGGCCCTGCGGACGAACCCGCCCCCGTCTCTGTGGCCGGCCGCCCTGGCCGTCCTCGCGCTCGGCGCCCTCCCGGCGCTGCTGGCGGCCGACGCGACCGGTGATCTGCTGGAGCTGCTGCCCGGGGTGCTCGGCTGATCGCCGGGCTCAGCCGCCGTTCGGTGCGCGGTGCGGCGGCTGTTCGGGGGCGGGGCGGCGGACCACCGGGGGTACGGCCCGGACGGCCGGCTCGTCGGTGCCGACCGTGAGCCGCTCGCCGTGGTGATGGAGCGTCAGCGGCTCGCCGTCCAGGAGCGCGTACGTCACCTTGTCCGCGCCGATGTCCACGCGCAGCCGGCGCCCGCGGAACTGGACGTGGAAGGCGATCCGGCGCAGCCGCTCGGGCAGCCGGGGCGCGAACCGCAGCCCGCCGCTGTCGCGGCGCATGCCGCCGAAGCCCGCGACCAGCGCCATCCAGGTGCCGGCGAGCGAGGCGATGTGCAGCCCGTCGCGGGTGTTGTGCTCCAGGTCCTGCAGGTCCATCAGCGCGGCCTCGGCGGTGTAGGCGTAGGCGAGGTCCAGATGGCCGGTCCGGGCGGCGATGACGGCCTGGCAGCAGGCGGACAGGGAGGAGTCGCGGACGGTCAGCGGCTCGTAGTAGGCGAAGTTCCGGGCGATCTGCTCCTCGTCGTGCTCCCGCTCGAACCAGTCGCCGCACGTGTACATGGCCAGCACCAGGTCGGCCTGTTTGACGACCTGCTTGCGGTAGAGGTCGAAGTAGGGGAAGTGGAGCAGCAGCGGGTACTGGTCGGGGCGGGTGCCGTCGAAGTCCCAGCGCTGGTAGCGGGTGAACCCGGCGTGCTGTTCGTGGACGCGGAGTTCGGGGTTGTAGGGGATGTGCATGGCGTCGGCGGCGTCCCGCCAGGCCGCGCTCTCCTCCTCGTCCACACCGAGCCGGCCCGCCTCGCGCGGGTGGCGTTCCACGGCGTCGGCAGCGGCGCGCAGGTTCTGCCGGGCCATCAGGTTGGTGTACGTGTTGTCGTCGGCGACCGCGCTGTACTCGTCGGGGCCGGTGACGCCGTCGAGGTGGAAGACGCCGCGGGTGTCGTGGTGGCCGAGCGACCGCCACAGCCGGGCCGTCTCCACCAGCAGCTCCACGCCGGTCTCCCGCTCGAAGGCGGTGTCGCCGGTGGCCTCGACGTACCGGACGACGGCGTCGGCTATGCCGGCGTTCACATGGAAGGCGGCGGTGCCGGCCGGCCAGTAGGCCGAGCCCTCCGGTCCGGCGATGGTCCGCCAGGGGAACGCGGCCCCGGCGAGCCCGAGCTGGGTGGCGCGTTCGCGGGCCTCGTCCAGGGTGTTGTACCGCCAGCGCAGCGCCTCGGCGACGGCCTGGGGCGCGGTGTGGGTGAGCAGGGGCAGCACGAACATCTCGGTGTCCCAGAACGCGTGCCCGTCGTAGCCGGAGCCGGTCAGTCCCTTCGCCGGGATGGCGCGCTGCTCGGCGCGGGTGCCGGCCTGCAGGACGTGGAACAGCGCGAACCGGACGGCCTGCTGGACCTCCTCGTCGCCGTCCACCTCGACGTCGGCGCGGGCCCAGAAGTCGTCCAGGCAGGCCCGCTGGTCGGAGAGCAGGCCCTGCCAGCCGTCGTGCCCGGCGGCGGCGAGCGCGGCGTCGACCTGGTCTGCCATCGCGGGTAGCGACCGGGTGCCGGACCAGCCGTGGGCGACGAGCTTGTCCACCCGCAGGGTCTGGCCGGGCTCCAGTACGGAGGTGACGGTGAGCCGGGCCACGTCGATGCCGCTCTCGCTGCGGCTGGTGGTGCGCTCGGGTCCGGTGACGACGTGGTCGGCGGCCACGGCGACCCTGAGGCCGCTGCGCCGGGTGCGGTGCACCAGCCGCAGCCGGTTGCCGGAGGCGAAGCCGTCCTCCTGCTCCAGCGGCGACTTCAGCGCCCTCGCCGCGCGCGGGTCGCCGTCGGGGTCCGGCAGGCTCTCGTTGGCGACCAGCTCCGACTGGATCACCACCCGGCTGCGGCTGCCGACGGCCTCCACCTCGTACGCGACGGCGGCCACCGCCCGCTGGGTCAGGGACACCAGCCGGGTGGAGCGCACCCGGACCGTGGAGCCGGCCGGTGAGGTCCACTCGCAGGTCCGCTCCAGCACTCCGCGGCGCAGGTCGAGGACGCGTTCGTGGGCGACGAGGCGGCCGTAGCGCAGGTCGAAGGGTTCGTCGTCGACCAGCAGGCGGAGGATCTTGCCGTTGGTGACGTTGATGACGGTCTGCCCGGACTCGGGGTAGCCGTAGCCGGCCTCCGCGTACGGCAGCGGGTGCACCTCGTGCACGCCGTTGAGGTAGCTGCCGGGCAGACCGTGGGGTTCGCCCTCGTCCAGGTTGCCGCGCCAGCCGACGTGCCCGTTGGACAGGGCGAACACGGACTCGCTCTGGGCGAGGACGCCGAGGTCGAGGGCGGTCTCGCGGACGGCCCACGGCTCGACGGCGTACGACCGGTCGGTGATCACTGCTTGCCTCCCAGCTCGGCGAGGTCCTTCACCACGATGTCCGCGCCGTGCGCGTACAGCGCCTCGGTCTGGCCGGTCCGGTCCACGCCGACGACGTACCCGAAGCCGCCCGCGCGGCCCGCGTCCATGCCGGCCAGGGCGTCCTCGAAGACGGCCGCGCGGGACGCTTCGACGCCGAGGTCCCGGGCGGCGGCGAGGAAGGTGTCGGGGTGCGGCTTGCCCGGCAGGTTCCGCTCGACGGCGACCACACCGTCGATGCGCACGTCGAAGAAGTGCTCGGCGCCGACGGCGCGCAGCACGTCCCGGCAGTTGGCGCTGGAGGAGACGATCGCGGTGCGCAGCCCCTCGGCGCGGACCGCCTCCAGATAGCGCACCGTGCCCTCGTAGGCCTCCACTCCGCCGCTGCGGATCCTGGCGAGGAGCAGTTCGTTCTTGCGGTTGCCGAGGCCGTGCACGGTGCGGGCGTCCGGCGGGTCGCCGGGGCCGCCCTCGGGCAGGTGGATGCCGCGCGAGTCGAGGAAGGCCCGGACGCCGTCGGCGCGCGGGCGGCCGTCGACGTACTCGTCGTAGTCGGCGACGGCGTCGAACGGCCGTCCCTGCGTGCCCTCGTAGCCGCGCAGGAACGCGTCGAACGTCTCCTTCCAGGCCGCCGCGTGCACGACGGCCGTCTTGGTGACCACCCCGTCGAGGTCGAACAGACATGCCTGGACGGTGTCGGGCAGACCGAGCTGTGTCATACCCGCACTGTTCCCCGCCGGGCGGCCCTCCAGCGGGTGGCGCACGCCACACCCCCGGCGGACCGGCGGTGCGACACTCTGCTGTGTGCCGCTGACCTTCGACGACCTCCTCACCCGCGCCCGCGCCCTGGCCCGGGGCGGCCGGCGCGCCCTGCTCGGCATCGCGGGCAGCCCCGGTGCGGGCAAGACGACGCTGGCCGAGCACCTGGTGCGCGAGCTGAACGCCGACGGCCCGCCGTGGGCCGCGCACGTGCCCATGGACGGCTTCCATCTCGCCGACGCCGAACTGGACCGGCTGGGCCGCCGGGACCGCAAGGGCGCGCCGGACACCTTCGACGCGGCCGGGTACGCGGCGCTGCTGCGGCGGCTGCGCGAGGAGACCGACGAGGTGGTCTACGCGCCCGGGTTCGAGCGGGTGCTGGAGCAGCCCCTCGCGGGCGCGATCCCGGTGCCGCCCGAGGCCCGGCTGGTGGTGACCGAGGGCAACTACCTGCTGTTGGCGCAGGGGGCGTGGGCGCGGGTGCGGCCGTGCCTGGACGAGGTGTGGTTCTGCGAGATCGCCGAGGACGAGCGGATCCGCCGACTGGTCGCCCGGCACGAGGAGTTCGGCAAGGAGCGTGCGGCGGCCGTGGCCTGGGTGCTGGGCACGGACCAGCGCAACGCCGACCTGGTCGCGACGACACGGGAGCGGGCGGACCTGGTGGTGCCGGCCACCGCGCTGCCCGTGCCGCTCCCGGAGGGCTGACGTCCAGGGCCCGGCGTCAGTTGCTGTCGATGGCAGGCGCGAACGGGTCGCCGGGGCCGTACCGCGCCCCTCGGGTGCGCCCGGTGCCGGTCCGGCCTCCAGGGCGGTGGAGCCGGCCAGGCGGCGCCGGCCGTCGTCCGGGTCGCGCGAACGCGGCCCGCTCCTGGGTGAGTTCGGCGCGGGCGTCGCAGATCGGGCCGTGGTGGGTGTCGTAGGCCCCGCCGTGCTCGGTCGGCGGCGGTGCGCCCCGGTCACGGAAAGCGGACGGCGGGCCGGCATCAGTCCCCCGGCCACACACGGCTCCCACGGGACCGCGCGCGTTCGATTCTGTGAACCCGGTACACGCGTTCACCCACCGCACATGTGCCCGCCGCCGAAGACTCCCCCGAGGGACACGAACCGGCCCTAGATATGCACCCGTTCAGCTGTTTCCCCCGGGATCGCACAAGTCCGCACACCGGCACGGGCGTTCCCGCGTTCCCTTTCCGAGAGGCACAGGCATGCCGTCATCTGCCGGGCACCGCTCCCCCGTCCTGAACCGGCGCGGGTTCCTCACGACCTCGCTGGCCGCGTCGGCGGGGGTGCTCACCGCGCCGGCCGTCGCCGTCTGGCTGCCGGCGGCCGACGCGAAGGCCGCGACCGCGCCGGCCGCGTTCGTGGACGACTACCGGACCAACACGCCGGCGAACCGCACGCCCGAGACCAACGCGGTGGTCCGGATCCTCGGCGGCTTCGCCCAGGTGTGGAAGACCGGCGACGCCTGGAGCACCGGCGCCCCGCTGCGCCCGGAGATCCTGCGCGCCAACCTGCGCTACTGCGCCCGGATCACGGCCGACCGCACCGACGCCCAGGCGAAGGAGGCGTTCGTCTACGACCGCCAGCACCAGAGCTACGCCATGATCGCCGGCCTCGGCCCGCTGGCCGGCCCGTACCGGAGCGGCGCGAAGGCGGTCACCTCGATCACCGGCGCGCCCGACGGCACCCCGGCGACCACGGTCAGCGACGCGGTGCCCGCGGACGCCCCGGCGGGCTCGGCCCTCGGCGCGGGCGCGCACGACTCGGCGCTGGGCAAGGTCGCCGAACTGGTCGACACCGTGCGCGGACCGTACGCCTCGGGCAACCCGGCCAAGTACGCCTACCAGTACCCGCGGCCCTGGCGGCTGACCGAGGACAGCGAGGTCGTCGACACCGGCGGGACGGACGCGTTCGGCTTTCCGGTGTACGACTCGGACGTGGTCGTGGCCCCGCAGCTGCTGCGCCAGCGCGGCACCTCGGCCGCCGAGGACGGCGGCTTCCCCAGCGGTCACACCAACGCCTTCCATCTGGCCGCGCTCGCCTACGCGTACGCCGTCCCGGAGCGTTTCCAGGAGCTGGTGACGCGCGCGTTCGAGCTGAGCCACACCCGGATCGTGGCGGGCATGCACCACACGGTCGACGTCATCGGGGGCCGGATCATGGCCACCGCGCTCGCCGCGGCCACGCTCGCCGACCCGGCCAACGCCGAACTGAAGGCCGCCGCCCGGGCCCAGGCACTGGCCTACTTCACCGCGCGGACCGGCACCACCGCCGACACGCTGTACGCCTACGCCCACCCGGCCGACGACCCGTACGCCGACCGGGACGCGGGCCGGCGCGCGGTCCGCGAGCGGCTGACGTACGTCCTCCCCCGGCAGGGCCGCGACCTGCCGCTGACCGTGCCGAAGGGCGCGGAGGTACTGCTGGAGACCCGGCTGCCGTACCTCACCGCGGCCCAGCGCCGCGAGGTGCTGCGCACCACCGGGCTGCCCTCGGGGTACGTGCTGCTCGACGGGTTCGAGCAGTGGGGGCGGCTGGACCTGTTCGCCGCGGCGGACGGCTACGGCGCCTTCGACTCCGGCGTCACGGTGACCCTGGACGCGGCGGCCGGCGGCTTCTCGGCGGCCGACAGCTGGCGCAACGACATCGACGGGCGCGGCGGCCTGACCAAGCGGGGCACGGGCGCGCTGACGCTGACCGGCCGGAACCGGTACACGGGCGGGACCGTGCTGGCCGAGGGCACGCTGACGGCCGGCTCCGAGGACGCGCTCGGCCACGGGGACGTGCGGGTGACGGGCGGCACGCTGGCGGTGGCCGGGCGGCTGCGGGTGCGCGGCGCCTTCGCCCAGGACGCGGGCACCCTGGAGGTCACCCTGCGGGCCGGCCGCAAGGCACCGCTGACGGTCGGTCACCGTGCCGTGCTCGGCGCCGCGGCCGTGCTGGCGCTGCGGCTGGACACCGAACGCCCGCCGGCCGCGGGCAGCACGCTTCCGGTGCTGGCCGCGCCCCGGCTGGCCGGGCGGTTCGAGCGGATCGAGGTGAACTCCGAGCGGCTGCGGGCCGTACCCGTGTACACGGCAGAAGGTCTGTCGGTACGACTCGTGCGGCGGTGACGGCCGCGGCGGCGGGAGCGGTGCGACAGTGGGGCCATGACCGGCCCCCCGCCCCCTCCGCCGCCGCCCGGCCGGTGCCGCCGCGGGACGGATGATGGCGCCCGAACAGCACCCGGTCCTCACAGCGCCGGCTCCCGCCGCGGAGCCGGTACGGCCGACCCCCGCCGGCCCGTGCGCCCGGCTGCGCCGGCACCGGCGGTGGCTGCTGCCGCTCCTGGTCGTCCTGCTGCTGGCGCAGATGGCCGCGGCGATGGTCACCACGGCCGTCCGGCAGACCCCCACCATCGACGAGCCGGTGTACGTCGCCACGGCCACCGACTCGCTGCGCGAGCACCGGCTGCGCTACAACCCCGAGCATCCGCCGCTCGGGAAACTGCTGATCGCGGCCGGGGTGGCGGTCGCGGACCCGCACTACGACCCGTCGTACACCGGGCCCCAGGGGGAGGTGGGCCGGCATCTGCTGTACGAGTCGGGCAACGACCCCTGGCGGCTGATGCTGTGGGCGCGGCTGCCGGTGATCGCGCTGACGCTGCTGTGCGGACTGGTCGTGTTCGCGTTCGCCCGGGACCTGGCGGGCACGGCGGGCGGACTGGTCGCGCTCGCCCTGTACGCCTGCTCGCCCGATGTGGTCGCGCACGGTTCGCTGGCCACGCTGGACATGCCGGCGGCCGGGTTCGTGCTGACGTCGGCCTGGCTGGTGTGGCGGGCCCGGCGCCGGCCCCTGCCGTACCTGCCGCTTGCCGGGGCGGCTCTGGGGGCGGCCGTGGCGACGAAGATGAGCGCGCTGCCGGCGGTGCCGGTGCTGATGGTGCTGGCGGCGGTGTCCGAAGTGGCGGCGGAGCGGGCCGGCGTGGGCTTCCGGTGGCCGGGCCGGCCACGGTTCGGCGGCCGGCGGCGGGTGCTGTCGGCGCTCGGGGGCGCGGCCGTCGTGGCGGTGGTGGCGGTCGCCGTCGTGTGGGCCGTGTACCTGGCCGTCGATCCCCGGCTGCGGTTCGCGCCCGCCGAGCCGGTGCCGGCCGTGCACGGGCTGCGCGGGCGTCTGACGGAGCTGCTGCCGCTGCCGGAGGCGTACCGGGCCGGGATGCGGGTGCAGTTCGGCCTGGAGGACCACCCCTGGCAGGGCTTTCTCTTCGGGCACCTGTACACCGGTTCGCTCTGGTACTACCTGCCGGCCGCGCTGCTGGTGAAGACACCGCTCGGGCTGCTGGCGCTGGGCGCGGCCGGTGCCGTGGCGGTCGTGGCGCGACGGCGGCTGCGGCCCGCGGCGCCGTATGTGGTGCTGCCGCCGGCGGTGCTGCTGGCGGCGGCGATGACGGGATCGCGGGACTTCGGCACCCGGTACGCGCTGTTCGTGCCGGTGTTCCTCGCGGTCGCGGCGGCGTGCGTGGGCACGTTCCGGTGGCGGTGGCGCCCGGCCCTGACCGGTGCGCTGGTGCTGTTCGCGGCGGTGAGTTCGCTGCGCACGTTCCCGTACTACCTGCCGTACGCGAACGAGGCCTTCGGCGGGCCCGCGCACACCCACCGGCTGCTGCACGACTCCAACGTGGACTGGGGGCAGGACCTGGGCCGGCTCGCCGACCGGCTGCGGGACCGGTACCCGGGCGAGCGGGTGTGGCTGGTGTACAAGGGCAGCGGAGTGCCGTCCTACTACGGCATCCACGGCGCCGATCCGCGCAGGGTGCCGCCGGAGAGGGTCCACGGGCTGCTGGTGGTGTCGGACTCCGCCGTCGCCAAGGCGCGCGGGCGGCTCGCCGAGCTGATCGAAAGCAGCCGGCCGGTCGGCGACGTGGGCCGTTCCATCAGCCTCTACCGGCGGTGAGCCCGCTGCCTCAACCCCCTGGTCACGACGGTCGGTGAGCTATGTTGAGTGCTCGTGGCAGAAAAAGGAGACCGACCGGTGCCCTCGCCGCAGCAGGCACGCGCACAGGCATCAGCGATCACGTCGGGCAAGGCCGTGCCCGCGGCCGAGGCCGCCCCGACCTCCAGGCTGCGGGAACTCTTCGACGGCCCCCGCCTCTCGCCGGGGCAGCGGCGCATCGCCCAGTACCTGATCGAGCACATCACCGAGGCCGCGTTCCTGCCGATCACCGAGCTGGCCGACCGGGTCGGGGTCAGCCAGCCCTCGGTCACCCGGTTCGCCGCCGCCGTCGGCTTCAGCGGCTACCCCGCGCTGCGCGAGCGGCTCCAGTCGATCGCGCTGAGCAGCCTGGCCGGCGGGCCCGGCGAGGAGGACCGGGCCAACGAGCTGCAGGCGGCCGTCGACGCCGAGATCCAGAACCTGGAGAACCTGCGGCGCGACTTCGCCGACCCCGACCAGATCATCCAGGTCGGCCGCGAGCTGTCCCGCTCCACCCCGCTGACCGTGCTGGGCCTGCGCATCTCGGTGTCGCTCGCCGAGTACTTCGGCTACGCCGCCCGCCGGATCCACCCGGATGTGCGGCTGGTGACCCGGGGCGGCAGCGTGGCCTACGATGCGCTGCTGCAGTCCCGCGAGGCCGGCGGCAGCTGGGTGCTGGCCTTCGCCATGCCCCGGCATTCCCAGGAGACGCTCAACGCCGTCCGGGTGGCCCGCGGCGCGGGTCTGAAGGTCGCCCTGGTCACCGACCTGGCGCTCGGACCGGTGGCCGACGAAGCCGACATCACCTTCGCCACCGGCACCGGCTCGCGGCTGGTGTTCGACTCCTACGCCGCGCCCGGCGTACTGGCCGCCGCGCTGCTGCAGGCCATGACCGACGCCGATCCGGAGCGCACCCAGGCCCGGCTGGAGAAGTACGAACAGCTCTCCGAGCAGCACCAGTTCTTCCTCAGGGACTGACCGGCTCCCGCCCCCGAGGAGGGAGCGGCCGATCCTTCCGCCCGTCCCGGGCATCCGTGAAGATCTTGCGGCCACACACCGCCTGGACGGGGATCATTCACCGCATAACGAGCATGAATGTTTTCATACGTCTTGCAAACCAGTCGGCATATATAAATACTGCTCACGGATCGCGCCCGTCCTCTTCCGGGTACGGCCCGCACCCGCGGACTCACCGCTCGTACACCGCCCCGAGAAAGCCGACGGACCGCCCATGCGCACGCAGCACCACTGGCAGCGCCGGTTCCCCGCGCCCGGGGCACCCGCACGGACACCCTCTGCCGCCGTCCCCTACCCACGTCGGCGGCGGGGGTGTACCGGGGCGTGTCGTCTGCGCGACGCGCCCGTGGCGGCCCCGGTCATCCCCTAGGCCGGGGCCGCCCCGAATCCGTCGACACCCTCACGACGCCGCACACCGGAAGCGATGATCATGCCCCTGACCAGCACGCGCATCAGCCCCGACTGGCCCTGTCAGGTCAAGACGCCGGGCAGCTACGACTGGGAGCGCTCGGCGGCCAAGTGGCTGCGCGAGCTGATCCCCGCGCGCTACGCCAGCTACCCGGCGCTCATCCGGCACCCCGTCCTGCTCGCCCGGCACGCGCAGATCCAGGTGCAGCAGGAGATCCGGGTGGCACGGACCGCGCTGCAGACCGCGCGGGCCGAGCTGCCGATGCTCGGGATGCCCGAGTCGGTGATCGAGCACACGATCAAGATGTACGCGGCCGAGGTCCTGCAGCTGCAGCACATCGCGCGCAGCGTCCGAGCGGTCAGCGAGGCGCTGTCCGGGCGTGGCACGAGCCGCTGATCCGCTCCCCGGGCCTCACCGCCGCCTTCTCCCCGAGAGCCCCTCGATGAATCCGGAACCGGCAGACGAGTGATCGAACGGGCCCGCATGTGCCATGCTCGATCCGTGACGAGCGAGCCTTCGCCTCCGGCGGACCGCGACACGAGCGCCGATGTGGCGGCACTGGCCAAGGTCGTGGCCCGGCAGCGCGCGGAGATGGAACGGCTGCGGGACCTGGCCGCGACCTCGGCGGTACTGGAGCGGGCCAAGGGCGTACTGATGGCCGTCACCGGCTGCACCCCGGACGCCGCGCACGAGAAGCTGCTCCAGCGTGCCAAGGACGGCAACCGCACCCTCCTCGAACAGTGCTGGCTCACCCTGGGCGCCCTGCCGCCGCAGGCACAGCCCGCCGCCGCCCCGCCGGCACCACCCGCGGGAGCGCGCGCCGCCGGCGGCTCCTGGCAGGGCGCGCCCGCCGGCACCGTGGACCTGGCCGGCGTACTCGGGCACATCGGCCGCGACCTGGTCCGGGTCGGCTCGCCGCACGAGCTGGCCGGCTGCCTGCTCGACCATCTGGCGCCCGAGGTCGACGCCGACGCGGTGCTGCTGTACGAGCAGCTCCCGGAAGGCGGGCTCGCACTGACCGGGCACGCGGGCGTCGACCCCACCCTCGCCGCCCAGTGGCGTCACGTACCCCCGGTGACCGGCATGCCCGCACTCGACGCCCTGAAGTCCGGGCAGCCGCGCTGGCTGGAGAACGTCGTCGAGGACCGCACGCGCTACCTGCTCATCGGGGACCCTCCGGAGCGGTGGTGCAGCCGGGCCTGGCTGCCCATGCCGGCCGGCGACACCGCGAGAGTCGCCCTCGGGGTGCTGCGCCGGCGCGGTGCGCCGTTCGAGCCCCGCGAGCGTGAGCTGCTGCGGGCCGTGGCCCGGCTGTGCGCGGGCCGGCTGCGGGCCTTCGACTGCCCGCAGAACAGCGCGCCCGGAGACGTCTCCCAGACCGTGCAGGCGGTGTTCGACGCGCTCCCGGGCCCGGCGATCCTGCTGACGCCGCTGCGCGCCGCCTCCGGCGAGGTGGAGGACTACCGCATCGAAGCCGCCACCCCGGAGGCGGTCGACGTGTTCGGCCGGACCGGGCGGGACATGGTCGGCAGACACATCCTGGAGAGCTACCCGTCGGTCGCGGGCGAGCCGCTGTGGCAGGGCTATCTGCAGGCGCTCGAGACGGGAGTGCCGTTCGAGGGGGAGCCGTTCGCCTACCAGGACGTGATCGGTGACCGGCCCGTGACCGCCACCTACACGGTGCGGGCGTCCTCGCTGGGCGAGGGCCTGCTGGTGACCTGGCTGCGGCACGACCCGATGGAGCGGCAGGAGCAGCGCCTGGCCGATGTGCAGCGGCTCGGCAACCTGGGCTGGGCGAACTGGAACCTCATCACCCAGGAGGCCTCCTGGGCCGCGCAGACGTACGCCGTGCTCGGCCGGCAGCCCGGACAGCAGCCGGTCCGGCTGGAGCAGCTGCCCGAGCTGGCCCTGGCGCCGGACAAGGGACCGCTGGCCCACGCGATCGCGGGACTCGTCTCCCACGGGCGCCCGTTCGACGTGCCGTTCCGGATCGAGACACCCGTCGGCGTCCGGCATCTGCGGATGGTCGCGGAGGCCGTCACGGCTGCCGACGGCACCCCGGTCGAGGTGCACGGCTTCGTCCAGGACCTGACCGCGCAGCGCAGCGCGGAACTCGCGCTCGTGGAGAGCGAACGCGCGATGCTGCTCCAGCGCGGCATCCTCCAGGCCGAACGGGCCCTGGCGGCCCGGCTGCAGCACGCCCTGCTGCCGCTGCCCAGCAGACCGGTGCGGCTGGCCGGGCTGCGTATCGAGGTCGCCTACCTGCCCGCGCAGGCCGGCATCCATGTCGGCGGCGACTGGTTCAGCGCCATCGAACTTCCCGACTACGACGCGCTGTTCGTGGTCGGCGACGTGGCGGGCCACGGCATCGACGCCGTGGCGACCATGGCCCAGCTCCGGTTCACCGCGAAGGGCATGGTCAGCACCGGCTCCTCGCTGACCGGGGCGCTGGCTCGGC
Organism: Streptomyces sp. NPDC046727; assembly: GCF_040645635.1. NCBI lineage: Bacteria > Bacillati > Actinomycetota > Actinomycetes > Kitasatosporales > Streptomycetaceae > Streptomyces > Streptomyces sp. NPDC046727. The sequence goes on along the minus strand of NZ_JBEYYR010000025.1, from coordinate 24,109 downwards.
TCAACCAGCTCCTGCTGCACTCCCGTGACAGCCAGACCACCGCCACCATGGTCCTGGCCCGCTACGACCCCGAGCGGCACGTCCTGGCCTGGGCACAGGCCGGGCACCCGCCGCCGCTGCTGGTACGCGGGGGCGAGCCGCGCTTCCTCGACCGGCCGGGCGGCATCCTGCTCGGCGCGACCGCCGCCCCCGTCTACGAGTCGCTGGAGCTGCGGCTGGAGCCCGGCGACCGGCTGCTGCTGTACACCGACGGCCTGGTCGAACGCCTCGGCGAGAGCCTCGACGCCGGCTTCGCCCGGCTGGCCGAGGCGGTGCGCGCCCACGACCGCGGTGCGTCCGGCTCCCTGGAGGCGCTGCTCGCGACGATGCTGGCGGACGAGCGGCGGGACGACGTGTGCGTGCTGGACATCCGGATGCCGCTGGAGGAGCCGGGCGCTTAGCGGGGCGCTCGGTTCAGTCCACGGGGTGGCCGGCGTCGATGCTGCGGGCGTCGGAGATGCGCAGCAGTGGTCCGCCGCGGCCCTCGCCCCACTGGACCGGGTCGAGGACGAAACCCACGTGGTCACCGCCGTCGGTGCGGTGCAGGACGGTGCCGACGAACCAGGCCGCCACGTCCGGGAGGACGGCGGCGCCGCCGTGCCCCTCCCGCCAGTCGAGCCGCGCGAACTTGTCGGTCTCGTCGCCCGTCTCGCCGCCGAAGAGTTCCGCCAGGTCCCGCTGGTCACGGGTGAGCAGATGGACGGCGAGGCACTGCGCGGCCCGGGCGACCCGGTAGGTGCGGTTGGCCTTGGAGAGCCACACGGCGAACCGGGGCGGCCGGATGGAGCACTGCGAGGCGAAGCCGACCAGGCAGCCGGCGCGCTCACCGTCCGCCGCTGCGGTGACCACGCACATGTCCGGGTCCAGCCGGTCGAAGAAGCCGTCCAGGTCCGCCACCTGCTGGTCACCGCCCCTGCCCGCGGCGCCGTTCTCGTCCGCCATGCCGCTCCGCTCCCGTCCACCGTGTTCCCGGTGTACTCGACGTGCCGTTCATGCATCGTCGCCGATGCCGGTGCGGGACTCCAGCGCGCGACGCGTGTCGTTCCCGTAGACCCCCGTCTCGTCGCCGCTGATGCCGTACCAGAGCTGGAAACGGGCCACGGCCTCGGTGAGCGTGGCGTCGTAGGTGCCGCTGGTGGAGCCGTCGCGGTAGACGTCCGGGATGCGCAGCAGACGGTGCTGCAGGTCGGTGACCTCGGGGCCGGTGTCGCCCTGGCGGAGGGTGCCGGGGCCGTCGGGGTCGGCGGGCGCGGACGGCGTGCCGGGGGTCGGTGAGGGCGACGCGGTGGCGGGCGGTGCGGTCGAGGCGGGCGGTGCGGTGGAGGCGGGTGGGGAGGGCCGGGCGGTCGCGGCGGCCTGCTGGCGGCCGGGGAGCAGCAGGGCGCAGCCGAACCCGACAAGTGCCGCTGCCGATACGGCCACGGCGACGGCGGCCCGGCGCCGCCCGGGTCCATGACCGAGGCTGCCTGCGGCGCGGGTGCCGGTGGGCCGGGCGTCCGTGGACCGGCTGGTCGTGGGCCGGGCGGCGGGCACGGGCGGGAGTTCCTGGGTTTCCTCCTCGGTGGTGCGCGGCGGAGCGGGGTCCGGGACGGCTGTCGTGCCGAGGGGCTCGAAGGTCACGGGGTCCGGGCGGATCTCCCGCATCAGCTCCGCCAGGGCGTCGAAGCGGCGGGGTCGCAGGATCCGGACGGGCTCCAGGACCCGTCCGGGTGGCGGCTGTTCAGGGTCGGGCGGTGTCGGCACCTGACTCTCCTTCCGTCCCACGGATACGCGGGCTTCCGAGGTCCCCGCGCTGAGATACGGCGCCCGTCGCGGTCCCGTTCAGACACCCCCACCACCCCACCGAACGATCGATTCACTCAACTCGGTAAGAAGCATCGAGCGTTTGAGCGCGCGACCGGAAGGGCTCCGCGGCGGCCACCGGTTCCGCGCTGACGCTGACGTTCGGCGATCTGACGGGCACGGCGGGGGCCACCCAGCGGATCACGGTCAGGCTGGACTGAGCGCTCCCTGCGCGAACCGGCTCAGGGAAGCCGTGAACGCGGCGACGAAGGCGTCCCTGGCCTCCTCCGGCAGCGCGTCCAGGGACAGATAGGGGTTGAGGTCCTCCAGCTCGACCAGCAGCAGACCGCCGTCGGGGGCGCGGCAGGCGTCGACGCGCTGGATGCCGTACCCGAGGTCGTTCCAGTCGATGAACCGGCGGGCGAACTCCAGGTCGGCGGCGGTGGCCGCGTAGGGCTTCAGCTCCCAGCGGCGCCGGGGGTCGGGGGCGTACAGGGCGTACTGGAAGTCGTCGTCGACGAAGTAGAAGGACACCTCGTAGGAGAAGTCGACGCAGGGCTGGATCAGGACGTCGCCGGCGGAGTGTTCGGCGAGCCGGCTGCCGGGGACGATGCGCAGGCCGAGGGAGTCCGCGCCGAGCTTCGGCTTGACCACATACCGCTCCGCGGACGGCAGCAGGTGCAGGTCCTCGGCGCGGTCGACGGTCGGGATCACCGGGAAGCCGGCCGCGGTCAGGTCGAGCAGGTACTGCTTGCCGGCCATGTCCGCCTTCCCGGTGAGCGGGTTGTACACCCGGGCGCCGGCGGCGAGCGCCCGCGCGCGGAAGGCGTCGTACTCGCCCTGATAGCCGAGGACGGGCCCGCTGTTGCGGACGACGACGGCGTCGAAGCCGTCCATCAGGGCCGCCGCGTCCAGCGGATGGGACAGGGCCAGGTCGAAGTGGGCGCGCAGCCGGGAGGTGAGGTGGATGTCCTCGTCGCAGTAGCGACGCCCGCGGGCCTGGTACGCCAGGTCGGTGACGTAGAGCAGGCGGGGGCGGGCGGCGGGCATGGGGACTCCTCGGGGTGGTGCGGGGGTGGCGCCAGGGGGTGATGCGGGCCGGCGTCGGCGACGGCGGAGAGGCGGCGGAGAAAGGTTACGCCGCAGGGCATGGGGGCTTGGGGCCGCCCCCGGCAACCCCCGCCGCCTCCCCCGGTTCCTCACAGTCCGGCCGCCCACAGTTCCTCGACGCCGATGCCGGTCAGGCCGCGGCGGACGGTGCGGGGTCGATAGGTGTGTACGACGGTACGGCGAGGACCCGGCAGCGGGCCGTCGGCGGTCGTCCGCCGCAGGAGGAGCGGACCCGCAACTCGGGAGGTGGTCCAGGTGTTGACGGGGCCCTGTGGGCCGGCCGCCGGTCTGCTCGGCGATGCGGCGCGGCAGGAGCGTGGCGGCGAGTTCGCCCACCGCGTGCGTGGGCGGGGCGACGGCGGTGAGGGGGACGTCGGCGAGTCCGGCGACCTGGTCGTCGTAGGCGATGAGGGCGAGGGCGTCGGGGACGCGGACGCCGCGCGCCTGGAGCCGGGGCACGAGCACGATGGCGTCCTCGTCGCTGTGCACGAGCGCGGCCGTGACGCCGCGTTCGCGGACCGCCTCGACCAGGTAGTCGACCGAGGCCTCGTAGTCTCCGTGCTCGCGCACGCCGGGCGCTCCCCGGTCGGTCTCGATGCCGCGCGCGGCGACGGCGGCCTCGAAGCCGGCGCTGATCCGGGCGGCGTGCGGGCACTCCTGGAGAACGGCGGTGACGCGGCGGTGGCCGAGGGCGGCGAAGTGGCCGACGGCCGCGGCGGCGCCGTGGGCGCGGTCGGTGCGGACCCGGTCGAGTTCGGCGGCGGGGTTGCCGGGCGGGGCGGAGCGCTCGACGAGGACGCTGGGCACCCCGCACTCCACGAGCCACTTCTCCTGCCCGTCCGCGGGAACGCCGCCGAACCAGCTGGGTGCCGCCGGCAGTCCCTGCGCACCGCCCGCGATCAGGTGCTCCGCCTGTACGGAGTCCTCGCTGTCGACATAGCCGGAGACGCCGAGGACGAGGCGTCCGCCGTGCGCGCCGACGGCCTCGCGGGCGCCGCGCACGATGTCGGCGAAGACGGACACGGTGCTCGGCACGATCATGCCGACCACCACGCCCTCGGCGGTCTCGGTGCGTGCCTCACCGGCGGCGGCCGGGACGGTGGCGCGGGTGGGGTCGGATGGACAGCCTCCACAGCACTCAGTTCCCCCAGGAAGGCCCTTGCACTGCACTGAGTGTCATGAGTCCGGTCCGGGTGCTACGTTCCCGTCCATGAGCTCCAGCAGCGCGGTGCCGGCCGCGAAGCCGCCGATCCGGGACGCCCTGGTGGCGGCGGCCTTCCGGCTCTTCCTGGAACGCGGGTACGAGCAGACCACCGTGGACGACATCGTGGCCCTGGCCGGGGTCGGGCGGCGTTCGTTCTTCCGCTACTTCCCCTCCAAGGAGGACGTGGTCTTCCCGGACCACGAGCGCTGCCTGGCCGACATGACCGCCTTCCTCGCGGCGAGCGGCGCCGAGCACGAGCCGGTGCGGCGGGTGTGCGACGCGGCCCGGCTGGTGCTGCGGATGTACTCCGAGAACCCGACCTTCTCCGTGCAGCGCTACCGGCTCACCCGGCAGGTGCCGGGGCTGCGCGCCTACGAGCTGTCGGTGGTGTGGCGCTACGAGCGCGCACTCGCCGAGTATCTGCGCGGGCGGTACGCGGGGCGGCCCGACGGCACGCTGCGGGCCGACGTGATCGCGGCCGCGGTCGTCGCCGCGCACAACAACGCTCTGCGCTCCTGGCTGCGGTCGGACGGGGAGGGCGACGCGGAAGTGGCCGTGGACCACGCGCTGGCGTATGTGCAGATGACGTACGGCCGGTCGGCGGACGCTCCGGCGGCGCCCGCCCGGATCGGTCCCGTACGGACGGGCGGGCAGGCGGGGCAGCCGGACGAGGTGGTGGTCCTGGTGTCCCGCCGGGACGCCCCGCTGTGGCGGCTGGTGCAGGAGCTGGAGACGGCGCTCGGCCGCTCCTGACCCGCGTGCGTGGCCGGCCGATGGCAAGAATCGGGTACGGAGTGCCTTTACGAGTGACACTGAGTGCCATACGCTGTCGGCGTGCACGGTGGCACGACAACCGTGCACATGCGTGCACGGTGCGCCGGGCACGCGGGATTCCGGCCGAGCGCAGGGAGTTGACCAGCGTGTACCACCACTCAGCAAGCACCTCGCAGCCGGCGGCCGGTTCCGCGACGGGTGTTCTCGAACCCTCCGCCGCGGACTCCAAGGACGCCATCCTCTTCCAGCGCTGCACCTGGTGCGGCACCGCGATGTACCACCGGCTGCTGTGTCCGGTGTGCCAGGGCAGCGAGCTGCGCACGGAGCGCAGCGAGGGCACCGGCACGGTCCGTCACTCCACCGTGGTGCACCGCAACACGCCGGCGGCGCGGAATGTGTCGCTGATAGAGATGACCGAGGGGTTCGTCGTCCGGGGCAGGGTCATGGGCCCGCCGGTCGGGATCCACAGCGGCGACCGCGTCCGGCTGTCCACCGCCAAGGACCCGGTGCGCGGTGAGCCGGTCTTCCAGCTGATGGACGAGCCGTACCGGGCCTGGACCTGACAGCCGTACACCACCACTGAGCACCCGGCCGGCCGCCACAGGCACACAGTCCCCGGGCCCAACTCCCGTACGGCGATGTGCCGTACGGCACCTGAAGGTAGTTCTCCTCCCGCTCGACCGCACCGCCGACGGTGAATCACCCATGTGATCCATCACCTCCTCTCCACAGGCAACCCACAGCCCCCGCATTTCATCCTCCGGGAGCGAGGGGCGCCCGGAAGGGCCGGGTCGTCCGAGGTCGGGGTTCGAGGAGGAACTGTGGTCCGTGCCCGGCGTATAGGGGTGACCGTCGCCGCGTTGCTCGCGGTGGCGGGGGCATCCCCGGGGGTGGCAGTCGCCCACTCTCAATCGCTCAGGGGGGAAGGGGTGTTGACGGCCGGGGACGGCGCGCCGCTGCCGCGGGGGTGGCGGCTGGCTGCCGAGGGTGAGTCCCCGCAGCTGGTGTGGCGGTCGGACCGGCGCGTGCCGATGGGGGACGCGAGGGTCGAGTTCCGGGCCGGTGGAAGGCTGCTGGGCGTGCCGCGGCCGGCGGCGGACGGACGCACCTTCCGGTTGCCGCTGGACGGCCGGCGGGCGAGCGAGCTCGGCGGACTGCAAGTCTGGTCCGGCGGGCGGCGGTTGGACGCGGCGCAGGCGGACGGTGCCGCGTCGGCGGCCCGGTTGCCGGCCCCGCTGCCGGCGAACGGCGTGGACCCGGGCAAGCCCGGCACGTATCGCACCAAGACCGGCGAGTACGGGCTGAAGTCGGTGCGGCTGCCGGGCTTCAAGCAGCCGGTGGAGATGCGGGGGGTCGTCGTCGCGCCGGTCGGCGCGTCCGGCAAGCGTCCGCTCGCGCTGTTCCTGCACGGACGTCACTACACCTGCTACAAGGGCCGCACGGACATCACCGGTGACTGGCCGTGCAAGGCCGGCACCAAGCCGGTGCCGAGTCACCGCGGCTATCTGCGCGACCAGAAGCTGCTGGCCTCCCAGGGCTACATGACCGTGTCGATCTCGGCCAACGGCATCAACGGGCAGGACTACGCGGCGGACGACGGCGGCGCCCAGGCCCGGTCCTCGCTGGTGCGGCTGCACCTGGACCGGTGGGCCGGCTGGGCCGAACACCCCGAGACCGCGCCGAAGGTGGTCCGTGAGGCACCCCGCGCCGATCTGTCGCGGGTGCTGCTGGTCGGGCACTCGCGGGGTGGCGAGGGCGTCAACCGGGCCGCGCTGGACAGCCTCGCCCCGCCGCCCGCGGACCAGGACGGCTATCACGGGCCGGTGCGCTGGAACATCCGGGGCACGGTGCTGATCGGCCCGACCGTCTTCGGTCAGAACCCGGTGCCCGACGTGCCGTCGGTGACCATCCTGCCGGGCTGCGACGGTGACGTCTCCGACCTGCAGGGCGAGGTGTACGTCGACGGCACGCGCGCGGTCAGCAACGGCACCGCGCTGCACAGCGCGGTGTACGTGATCGGCGCCAACCACAACTTCTTCAACTCGGAGTGGACGCCGGGCCAGGCCGCGGCGCCCGCCGAGGACGACTTCTCCGACGACCCGCAGCACCACGACCCGGTGTGCGCCAAGCGGGCCGCGACCCGGCTGACCGCCGACCAGCAGCACCGGGCCGGCTCCACGTACATCGCCGCCGCCGCGCGGCTGTTCCTCGCCGGGGACGACCGGGTGCGCCCGCTGCTGGACGGCTCCGGGAAGCGGGCTCCGTCGGCGGACCCGGCGCGGGTGCTGAGCCACGCGGTGGGTGCCGGCCGGGGCGGCGGGTTCCTGCCGGACGGCGGGGTGTCGGTGACCGGCGGCAAGCTGTGCGCCGCGGTGGACCCGAGCCCGGGCAGGACCTGCCTGGGCGGGAGCGCGAAGGGGTCTTCGCCGCACTTCGCGCAGTGGGAGACCGGCCGGGAGGCCGGCCGGCACGCGATCGCGCTGCGCTGGACGCGCGCCGGTACGCCCGCGCGGGTGACCGCCGCGAAGCCGGTGTCGCTGACCGGCTCCAAGGCGTTGGCGCTGCGGCTGTTCGTGCCGCCGAACTCGCGCGGTACCCAGCTGGACGTGTCCCTGACCGACGCCTCCGGGAAGAAGGCGAAGCTCGGCCGGGTCGCGCCGGCCGGGCTGCCGGGCAGTGAGCGGACCGCGTCGTACTGGGCGCAGGAGATCCGGCTGCCGCTGACGGCGGCCACCGCCGCCGGGCTCGACCTGGGTTCCGTCAAGTCCCTTGAGCTGACGCCGCGTTCGCCGTCCGGGCGGGCCTGGCTCATGGACGCGTGGGGCTGGCGGCCGGGGACGCCCGCGGTCCGCACCGACGCGCTGCCCCGCGTGGACGTGGGCCGGACGACCGTCGACGAGGGTGACTCGGGCACGCGCACCTACCAGGTTCCGGTGCGGGTGACGGGCCAGGGCGGCAGCGGCCAGGTCCGCGTGTACGTCACCGACCCGGCCACCGGCAGCGTGAGCGACCGGCTGGTTACGGTGCGGCCGGGCGGCCAGGACGTCGACATTCCGGTCACGGTGAAGGGCAACACGCGGTACGGCCCCGACGTGTCGTACGACGTGCTGGTCAAGGCGGTCCACGGTGCCGTCGTCGGCTCCTACCGGGGCGGGATCACCGTCCACGACGACGACCCGGCGCCGAAGATGACGGTCACGCCGATCGCCGACAAGGTGACCGAGGGGCAGTCGCTGAAGTGGCGGGTGTCGCTGTCCGAGCCGGTGGACGTGGACATGGGCGCGATGTTCGCGGTCACGCCGGCCACCGCACCGGAGCTGTCCACCAAGGACGTGCCGGCGCGCTGGCTGAAGGACATGACCGGGGAGAAGCCGGACCCCGAGCGTCCGCTGTCCAAGCTGAACGGGCTCTACCTGTGGGCGGACATCGCCCCCGGCCGCACCAGCGCGGACATCGTCCTGCCCACGGTCAAGGACCGGGTCCGGGAGTCCACGGAGTCGGTGCGGTTCCGGCAGCTCGACCCGCAGACCGGGGAGCCGCAGGCCGGCGGCCTTGAGCTGGCCGGTTCGGTGCGGAACGCGTCGTAGGACGCGCGTCCCGGGTGGCCCTCACTCCGCGAGGGTCACCCGGATCCCGACCGTGCCGTCCAGGCCGCGCCGCAGCCGGCTGCCCAGCAGGGTGAGCCGGCCGAGGATGCCGTACTTGCGGGCGATGAGGGTGCGGTAGCGGGCGGTGGTGGCCGGGTCGGTGATCTCGGCCGTGGCCGGCTGCTGCTCGCCCGTGGGGTTGCCGCGCAGGTCGCAGGGGCCCACGAGGACGTCGCGGCGGCGCCGGATCCGCTTGACCTTCCAGCTGTCGGCGGCCGTCCACACGCCGAGGGTGCCCCCGTCCCGGACCACCCACACCGGGGTGGCGACGGGGGTGCCGTTCTTGCGGTAGCTGGTCACCAGCAGGTACTTCCCGGAGCCGAGCCTGTCGAGCCGCGTGTCGTCCATGCCGGCAGTCTAGAAGGCGGCCCACGAGCCGGCCTGCGCCAGTGACCCGGAGCTGACTGACCGGGCAGTTCCCGGGCCGTGCGGCGGCGATCAACTCGGGCGTCTAGATTGCCGTCTCGTACGGTGAATCTCTCGTCAGGCATCTCATCAGGCACCCAGGAGCTGACCCACGTGACCGACAACCCGGCAGCCACCAACGACGTGGCCGTGTCGCTGCGCGCCCGTATCAACACCGGCCAGCCGCACACCGCCCGGATCTGGAACTACTGGCTCGGCGGCAAGGACAACTACGAGGTCGACCGGGCGGCCGGCGACCAGATCCGCCAACTGCACCCGGGGATCGGGGAGTACGCGCGCGCCGACCGGCTCTTCCTCGGCCGTGCCGTGCGCCACCTGGTCGGTGAGGTGGGCATCCGGCAGTTCCTGGACATCGGCACCGGGCTGCCCACCGCCGACAACACGCACGAGGTGGCGCAGCGGATCGCGCCGGAGTCCCGGATCGTGTACGTCGACAACGACCCGCTCGTCCTCGCGCACGCGCGGGCCCTGCTGACCAGCACGCCCGAGGGCCGTACCGACTATCTGGACGAGGATCTGCGCAACGTCGACGCCATCGTCGAACACGCGGCGAAGACGCTGGACTTCAGTGAGCCGGTGGCGCTGATGCTGCTCGGCGTGGTCATCTTCATCGGCGACGACGAGGACCCGTACGGCCTGGTGCGGCGGTTGACGGACCGGCTGCCGGCGGGCAGCCATCTGGTGCTGTCGCACACCATCACCAGCCCGTCGATGCCGGACGTGGACGAGGCGGTGAAGTTCTGGAACGAGCACGGCACGCCGAAGCTCACCCAGCGCACGCCCGCGGACGTGGCCCGGTTCTTCGACGGTCTGGAGCTGCTGGAGCCGGGTGTGGTGTCGTGCTCGCGGTGGCGGCCGGAGCACGCTCACGGGGCCGAGCCGGAGGAGGTCGCCATGTTCGGCGGGGTGGCCCGCAAGAGCTGAGCGCTGTCGGTGAACGCCGCCGCCCCGGGGCCCGTATGGAGGTGCGGGCCCCCGACAAGCCGGGGGCCACGCGGTGCCGGTCCGGGCATCGCGCGTTCGGGTTCGGCTTCGGGAGCCATGCATGCGGCACGCACGACGACGGGTCGTCCGGCGAGTGACACGGCTGGCGGCGGTCGGCGGACTCCTCCTGGGCGGCGCGATGGTCGCCCAGGCGGCCATGGCGAGCGAGACTCCGCCGGCCTCCGCCAGACCGCTCAGCTCCGCCGCCGGCGCCGGGGACACCGGTGCCGCGCTGGTGGCACGGCTGGGCACGGCCCGTACGGCGGGCAACTGGATCGGCGCCGACGGGCGTCCGGTGGTGGCGGTGACCGACGAGGCGGCGGCCCGGGCGGTGCGGCGGGCCGGGGCCGAGGCGAAGGTCGTGTCGCACAGCATGAACGAGCTGAAGTCGGCGACGGCCACGCTGCGTTCGGCGCCGCGGGTGCCGGGGACGGCGTGGGTGGTGGACTACCGGACCAACCGGGTGGTGGTGCAGGCGGACCGTACGGTGTCCGCGGGTGACTGGTCCCGGCTGACCGGGGTCGCCGAGGGGATCGGCGGTTTCGTGCGCATGGAGCGGACGAAGGGCACGTTCACCACGCGGCTGAACGGGGCCCAGCCGATCCTGTCGACGGGCGGTCGCTGCTCGGCGGGGTTCAACGTCACCAACGGGCAGTCCGACTTCATCCTCACGGCCGGGCACTGCGGGCCCGCCGGGTCCATCTGGTTCGCCGACAACCAGGGCGACCAGCAGCTGGGCAACACCGTCAACAGCTCCTTCCCCGGCAGTGACTTCTCGCTCGTGCAGTACAACGGCGGCAAGGCCGGTGCGGGCGCCGACGTCGTCGCGGTCGGCGGCGGCAAGGGCGTGCGGATCACCGGGGCCGCCGATCCGGCGGTCGGGCAGCGGGTGTTCCGCAGCGGCAGCACCAGCGGACTGCACGACGGCCAGGTCACCGCGCTGAACGCGACCGTCAACTACCCGGAGGGGACGGTCACCGGGCTCATCGAGACGAATGTGTGCGCCGAACCGGGCGACAGCGGCGGCCCGCTGTTCTCCGAGGGCATCGCGCTCGGTGTCACCTCGGGCGGCAACGGGGACTGCCGGACGGGCGGGACGACGTTCTTCCAGCCGGTGACCAAGGCGCTGACGACGCTCGGTGTCCGGCTGATCGTGTCGGCGCAGAACGCGGGCGGCGCGGCGGGCGGTGCGCCCTCCCCGGCGCCGTCGGCCGCGGCGACCCAGGGCGCGATGGCCCCCAGCGCGGCCTCACCGGGCTCCTCGGCCCCGGTCACGGGCACGGCGCAGGGCAGCACCCTGCTGGCACGGCTGACGGACACCCGGAACATCGGGCCCGGGCTGCTGGTCATCGCGGGCAGTCTGATCGCGCTGGTGGCGACCCGGTTCATCCGGGCCGAGCAGGACCGCAAGGCGTACCAGCGGTACTACTCGGCGACGTGGGGCTGACAGGACGGCGACGGGGCCCCGGCGCGGTGCCGGGGCCGTGGCGTACGACGAGAGGGCACCCGTGCGCTCACGGGTGCCCCTGGACGGTGCGGCGCGGTGCGCGCGGGGTCGGTCAGGCCGCCCGGTGCGTCTGCGGGGCCGCGGCGGCCCACTCCATCACGAGGCGCTGGTACTGCGCGCGCTGCTCGGTGGTCAGTGTCCCGCCCGCCCGGCGCCACAGGGCACGGATCTCCTCGTTGACCTCCGCGGCCGATCGCTCGGAGACGGCTTCAACAGTGGTGGACATGCTGTGAAGCATATGCCGCCCGAGGTGAAGGCGCTGTGAGCAAGTATCCGCAATACGGACATTTCGGACCGTGTTACTCATCACGTCAATGTGTCAACCGGAAGCGGGAGTTCGCCCCGGAACTGCGGGCCGCCTTCACCGCCGACGGCTCAGGTGCCGGGCTTGCGGCCGTAGACGAAGACGTCGTCGCCGTTCTTCAGCAGCGACCAGTACTTCTTGGCGTCCTTCGTGGTCATGTTGACGCAGCCGTGCGAGCCCGGCGGGTTCCACATGCTCAGGCCTACCGAGTGGAAGGCCTGGCCGCCGTCGAAGAACTGGCTGTAGGGCATCGGAACGTCGTATATGTCCGATACGTGATCGATGTCCCGCCAGTAGATCTTCTTCAGACCGGTGCGGGTCTCGTAGCCGTCACGGCCGGTGCGGACCGGCACCGGCCCGTAGACCAGCCGGTCGCCGTCCTGGATCCAGTTGAGCTGGAGCGTGAGGTTCACGCAGGCGATCCGGCCCTTGTTCACCGGGCACTTGCCGTCCCTGTTCGGCTTGTTCCCGACGGCCTTCTGCTTGTTCATCAGGTCCATCACGCCCCAGGTGACGGGACCGGCGTAGCCGACGCTGGGCGTGATGCCGTGCTTGTTCTGGAAGGCCTGGATGGCCTTGCAGTCGGCGGCGGACTGCTTGCCGTCGACCGGCCGGCCCAGGAACTTCTCCACCTGCTTCTGGTACGGCCCGGTCCGCGTGGTGCAGCTCGCGGCCTGAGCCGGTGCCGCGGTGAAGGCGAGCGCGAGCGGCGCCACCAGTCCCGTGACACCCAGCGCGACGACGCCTCGTCTGCGTATGCCCCCCATGGCGGCCTCTTCCCTTCCCTTGTCCGGTTCGCCAGTCGTTCGCCCGGTCCTCCCCGGGTTCCTCCAGCGCGATTCCCTCGGTCTCGGACTACTAGACCCGGCCGGGGAGGGCATGGTTGTGTTTCCGGTCAGGTTGTGACGAAACGGTGAAGTTCAGACCGTACAGCACGCCCGCAGCAGCCCGACCGCCCGGGTCAGGGTCTGAGGCGTCGCCGTGAACGGCAGGCGGAGATGACGGGTGAGGGTGGCCTGGTCGGCGCTGAAGCGGGGGCCGGGGGTGAGCGCGAGACCGCGCGCGGCGGCCCTCGCCGCGAGGTCGATGGCACACGGCCCGGCGCCGCCCAGGTACAGCCAGAGGGTCAGCCCGCCCGGCGGCACGGTGTACGTCCAGCCGGTGTCGGCGAGCAGCGTGGCGAGGTGGTCGCGCTGGGCGCGCAGCCGGGCGCGCCGGTCCGCGAGCAGGGCGGGGAGCGGATCGCCGAGGAGCTCGGCGGCGATGAGCTGCTCCAGGGGCGGCGGCGCGAGCTGCGGCTGGAGCGGATTGCCCCGCAGCTGCCGTACCAGCTCCGCGGTGGCCCGGATCCAACCGACCCTCAGGCCGCTCCACAGGGTCTTGCTCGCGGAGCCGATCTGGATCACCCGCGGCCCGGCGAGATGCGGTTCGCTGCCGGGCGGGGTGCGCAGGTCCAGGTCGCGCATGGTCTCGTCGGCGAGGACGGTCAGCCCGTGGCGGTCGGCGAGCGCGGCGAGGGTCCGGCGGGCGGACCGGTCCATGTGGGCGCCGGTCGGGTTGTGGAAGTCGGGGACCAGATAGGCGAGATGGGGGCGGTGCCGGCGTACGGCGGCGGTGAGGTGCTCGATGTCCCAGCCGTCCCGGGCGGACACGGGGACCGGGAGCAGGCGGGCCCGGCGGGCGCGCAGTACGGCGAGGGCGCCGGGGTAGGCGGGGTTCTCCACCAGCACGGGTGCCCCGCGGTCGGTGTGCAGATGGTCGAGGAGCAGGGTGAGGGCGGCCTGGGCGCCGGCGGTGACCAGGATCTGCTCGGGGCGGGTGGCGAGGCCGGCGCGGGTGTAACGGTCCGCCAGCAGTTCGCGGAGCCTGGGCAGTCCGGCCGTGGCGACCCCGGAGTCGACGAGCAGGGGTGCGCACCGCTCGGCGGCGCGGACCAGGGCCGCGCGGTAGGCGTCGTGGGGTGCGGCGGTCACCGCGAGGGTGAGGTCCAGGTCGGCGTCGGGGGCGCCGCCGCGGTCGAGGGACCAGGGGGTGGTGCGCTCGGTGAGGCGGGCGGGCAGGCGGACGGCGCTGCCGCTGCCGTGCCGGGTGCGCAGCCAGCCGTCGGCGCGCAGCAGGCTGAGCGCGGCGACCACCGTGCCGCGGCTGAGGTGCAGGGTGCGGGCCAGTTCCCGTTCCGAGGGCAGCCGGGTGCCGGCCGGGAGCCGGCCGTCGACCACGGCGTCCCGCACGGCCGCGGCCAGGGTGCGGGCGAGCGGTCCCGGTCGGGTGCGCCAGTCGCCGAGCGCGGCGACGAATCCGGTCTCCACCGGTCCATTTTCGCTGGTCCACTTCCCGTGAAGTGGACCAGGTGCCGGGCGCCCGCCCCGGTCTACGCTGCGGCGCATGGACCGTACCCTCGCCGAGGATCTCTCCCGGCTCCCCGAACTGCTCCAGGCCGCCCGTGATCTCGCCGCCCGGGAGGTGGCGGGGCTGGTCGAGCGGCCGGTGGCCGCCGAAGGGCGGCTGCCCGGGCGTGCCCCGCTGCCGGCCGAGGGCGCGGGGGGCGACGGCGCCCTCGCCCGGTTCGCCGAGCGGTGGGCGCCCGGCTTCTCCGGCTCCGCGGGGCCGCGCTATCTCGGCTTCGTCACCGGCGGTGCGACGCCCGCGGCCGTCGCCGGGGACTGGCTGACGTCCGCGTTCGACCAGAACCTGTCCGGGGCGGGCGGATCCTGGGCGCAGGAGCTGGAGCGGGAGACGGTGGCCTGGCTGCGCGAGCTGTTCGGGCTGAGCGAGGCACACAGCGGGGCGTTCGTGACGGGCGCGACCGTGTCCAACACGGTCGGGCTGGCGATCGGCCGGGAGTGGGCCGGCGAGCGGCTGGGCGTGGACGTCTCCCGGGCGGGCGCCGCCGCGCTGGGCCCGCTCGACGTGCTCTCCGGCAGCCCGCACTCCAGCATCTCCAAGGCGATGTCGGTGCTGGGCCTCGGCAGGGACCGGCTGCGGCAGGTGCCGCTGCTGCCCGGCAACCGGGAGGCCGTCGATGTGACCGCGCTGGAGGCGGCGCTGACCGAGGCCGGTGGCCGGCCGGTGATCGTCGTGGCGAACGCGGGCACGGTGAACACCGTCGACTTCGACGACCTGCGGGCGATCGCGGCGCTGAAGGAGCGGTACGGCTTCTGGCTGCACGTGGACGCGGCGTTCGGCGCCTTCGCCGCGCTCTCCCCGGAGCACGCCGCGCTGGTCGCCGGGCTGGACGCGGCCGACTCGGTCTGCGTGGACCTGCACAAGTGGCTCAACGTCCCCTACGACGCGGCCGTCCAGTTCACCCGGCGCCGCGATCTGCAGGTGGCCGTGTTCCACAACGCCTCGCCGTATCTGGGCCTGCCCGCGGGCGACCCGGACTTCCTGCACCTGACCCCGGAGAACTCGCGCCGGCTGCGGGCGCTGCCGGCCTGGTTCTCGCTGGTGGCGTACGGGCGGGCCGGGCACCGGGAGATCGTGGAGCGGAACGTGACGCTGGCCCGCAGGCTCGGCGCGGGCGTCGACGCGCTGCCGGGCCTGCGCCTGCTGGCTCCGGTCCGGCTCAACGTCGTCTGCTTCACCCTCGCCGCGGACCCCTCGCAGGAGCGGGTGGCGGCGCTGGCCCGGGCGGTCGCCGAGTCCGGGGAGGCGTATGTGACACCGACCGTGTACGGCGGGGTGCCCGGGCTGCGCGCCGCGTTCAGCAACTGGCGCACCACCGAGGCCGACACCGAGCGGGTACTGAAGGTGCTGGCGGCGGCCTCGGGCTGACCATCGCGAGGCGCGGGGACGGTGGCTGAGGCTCGCGAGGCGTGCCTTATGGCCGCGCGTTCACAGCAGGCACGTGTCAGCCGCACCCCGCGCCGCCGCGTGCCCTGCGAGGTGCACGGGCCGACGGTACGGCGCCGGGCTTCAGCGGTATCCGGTGACGTCCGCCGGCTTGCCCGGGTCCTGTACCTCGACCAGGTACCGCCAGGCGTCCGGCCGGCTGCCGTCGAGGTCGGTGAAGCCGTACACCCGGGCGAGGCCGCCGCTGGAGAGCGACGTGCCGTTGAACCGGGCCACGCCGGGGTCGGCGGCCAGGGCGGCGACGGCGCGGCCGGTGAAGCGCGGGGTCTCGGAGATGGCGAAGTGCGGTTCGCGCGCCAGGGCGTCGCGCCAGTTCTCCTCGCGGACGCCGTACTCGTCGAGCATGTGCTCGGAGCGCATCCAGCCCGGGGTGAGCGCGACGGCGGTGGCGCCGCGCGGGCCGAGTTCGTGGCCGAGGGCGAAGGCCATGCGCAGTACGGACGTCTTGGCGAGGTCGTAGAAGAGGTTCACGCGGTAGGTGTCGCGGTTGTAGTCGGCGGTGCCGTCGGTGACCTCCACGACCAGGCCACCGGGCCGGCGCAGCAGCAGCGGCAGCGCGTAGTGGCTGGTGACGGCGTGTGTCTCCACCGCGAGGCGGAGGAGCCGGAGCCCGTTGTCGAGGTCGTGCTCCCACACGGGGGTGTTCCACTCGAAGAGCTTCTCGCCGCCCCAGATGTCGTTGACGAGGACGTCGAGGCGTCCGCGCTCGTCCGCGATGCGGTCCACCAGGTCCCGTACGGCGGACTGGTCCAGGTGGTCGACGGGTACGGCGATGCCCTGTCCGCCGGCCGCGGTGACCAGGTCGGCGGTGTCCTCGATGGTCTCGGGGCGGTCGTACTCGGAGCGGCGGGCGCGGGTGCTGCGGCCGGTGACGTAGACGGTGGCGCCGGCCGCGCCGAGTTCGACGGCGATGCCCCGGCCGGCGCCCCGGGTCGCCCCGGCGACCAGCGCCACCTTGCCTTCCAGCGGTCCTGTCATGCCCTGCCTCCCGTGGGGTGCGACTGCTGTCGTTCTCCACTGTCACCGGGAAACCGGACATCCTCTGTCGGCTTTACCCGCGAAGTCGCGGGCGGCCCGGGTCAGTGGCCGCGGGTGATCCACTCCTCCAGGTGGGGTGCCTCGGCTCCGATGGTCGTGGCGTCCCCGTGGCCGGTGAGGACCTTGGTCTCCGGCGGGAGGGTGAGGAGGCGGTCGCGGATGGACTCGATGATGGTCGGGAAGTGGGAGTAGGAGCGTCCGGTGGCGCCCGGGCCGCCCTGGAAGAGGGTGTCGCCGGTGAAGACGGTGCCGAGGCCGGGGTCGTACAGGCAGACGGCGCCCGGGGCGTGGCCGGGGGTGTGCAGGACGGTGAGGTCGGCGCCGGCCGCCTCGATGACCTGGCCGTCGAGGAGATGCCGGTCGGGGTCGCGGTGGGGGTGGGTCTGCTTCCACAGCGGCAGGTCGTCGGGGTGCAGCCAGATGGGGGCGCCGGTGAGGTCGGCGAGTGCCGGCGCGGCGTTGACGTGGTCGTTGTGGGCGTGTGTGCACACGATGGCGGTGAGGCGCCGGTCGTTGACGGCGCGGGCGATGGCGTCGGCGTCGTGGGCGGCGTCGATGACGATCACTTCCCGCTCGTCGCCGACGATCCACACGTTGTTCTCGACGTCCCAGGTGCCGCCGTCCAGGGTGAACTGCCCGGAGGTGACGAGGCGTTCGATGCGTACGGTCATCAGAGCGTCACCACCGAACGCAGGACGTCGCCGTGGTGCATCCGCTCGAACGCCTTCTCCACCTCGTCGAGCTGGATCGTCTCGGTGACGAACGCGTCGAGCGGCAGTCGGCCCTGGAGGTGCAGGTCGATCAGCAGGGGGAAGTCGCGGGTGGGCAGGCAGTCGCCGTACCAGCTCGACTTGAGGGCGCCGCCGCGGCCGAAGACGTCCAGCAGGGGCAGTTCGAGCTTCATCTCGGGGGTGGGGACGCCCACGAGGACGACGGTGCCGGCGAGGTCGCGGGCGTAGAAGGCCTGCTTGTAGGTCTCGGGGCGGCCGACGGCCTCGATGACGACGTCGGCGCCGAACCCGCCGGTCAGCTCGCGGATCGCCTCGACCGGGTCGGTCTCCTTGGAGTTGACGGTGTGGGTGGCGCCGAGGGTGCGGGCCTTGTCCAGCTTGCGGTCGTCGATGTCCACGGCGATGATCTTCGCCGCGCCGGCGAGGTTCGACCCGGCGATGGCCGCGTCGCCGACACCGCCGCAGCCGATGACGGCGACCGAGTCGCCGCGGCCGACGTTCCCGGTGTTGATCGCGGCGCCGATGCCGGCCATCACCCCGCAGCCGAGGAGGCCCGCGACGGCCGGGGAGACGGCCGGGTCGACCTTGGTGCACTGCCCGGCGGCCACCAGCGTCTTCTCGGCGAAGGCGCCGATGCCCAGGGCCGGTGACAGTTCCCGGCCGTCGGTGAGGGTCATCTTCTGCCGGGCGTTGTGGGTGTTGAAGCAGTACCAGGGGCGGCCGCGCAGACAGGCCCTGCACTGCCCGCACACGGCACGCCAGTTGAGGATCACGAAGTCGCCGGGTGCGACGTCGGTGACGCCCTCGCCGACCGACTCCACCACGCCCGCCGCCTCGTGGCCGAGGAGGAAGGGGAAGTCGTCGGAGATGCCGCCCTGCTTGTAGTGCAGATCGGTGTGACAGACCCCGCACGCCTGGACGCGTACGACGGCTTCGCCGGGCCCGGGGTCCGGCACCACGATCGTCTCGACCCGTACGGGCTCGTTCCTGCCCGGTGCGATCACGCCGCGTACTTCCTGCGCCATGGTCTGGTCCCTTCTTCGTTTGCCTTCGCCGCCGACCCTACGCGCGACGGATCGGTGGCGTGCCGGACCACGAGGTTGATCGTGGATCTTTCCGCCACACGGGGACATGGCCGGTTGCCGTCATTCCATGATGGCAATCTTTTTGCGGGCTGCGGGGGTTTGTCTGGTGTCTCCGCCCCGCCCGGGCGTGCCTCAATGGAGCCATGCTCCCTGACGGCAGCAAGGGACGTACCGCGTTCCTGTTCTCGGCCGGTGCCCCGCCACGGCCCGGGACGGCCCGGGAACTGCAGGCGGCCTTCCCCGTGTTCGCGCAGGCGCTGGACGACCTCTGCGCGCGCCTCGACCCGTACCTCGAACTCCCCCTGCGGAGCGTGCTGTTCGCGGCGGGCGGAACGCACACGGCGGCGCTGCTGGACCGGGCCTCGTTCGCCGGTCCGGCGGTGTTCGCGCTCCAGGTGGCGCAGTACCGGCTGCTGGGCAGCTGGGGTGTCCGGCCGGACGTGCTGTTCGGCCAGGGGGCCGGGCGGATGGCCGCCGCGTACGCCGCCGGGGTGTTCTCCCTGGCCGACGCCTGTCACGCGGTCGGCACCCTGGCCCGGCTGCTCGGTGGCCGCCAGGGGCCGGCGCCGCGCTCCCCCGACCCGGCCGGTGTCTTTGCCGCGTACGGCCGTACGCTCGCCACCCTCCACCCGCGTGCCCCGCGCCTCCCGTTGGTCTCCGACGTCACCGCCCGGCCGGTGACCGCCGAGACCGCCGAGCCGGAGTTCTGGGTGATGCGCGGCCCGCTGCGGTTCGCGGACGCGGTCGGCCGGATGCACCGGGAGGGCGTCCGCATCTGGCTGGAACTGGGCCCTGGGGACCCGCTCAGCCGGCTGCTCCCGGACTGCCTCCCGGACGGCCCGGCTTCGGTGTACGCCCTGGCCCGGGACTGGCCGGAGCTGCGGGCGGGGAGAGCGGGGTGAGCGGCACCGACGGCGTGGGCGGACTGAACGGCGTGCGTGGGGTGGCGTGAAGGCTTCTGCCCGCGCACAGCGGTGAGGGCCGCCCCTGCCGGGACGGCCCTCGGGTACGTGGGGCGGGTCAGGCCCTGACGGCGGGCAGCAGGCCCAGCACGGGCGCCACCGGGCCGGTGACCTGCCACAGCTCGTTAAGCCGGTTCAGGTCGTCGATCTGGTCCATCGCGCGCGTCTGCTCGGAGACCCGCGGGACGCCGGCCCTGTACTGCGCCGGGATGTGGCTGACGGTGAGCGAGTCGACCGTGGCCATGGGGCTGAGCCGGCCGGCGCCGGCTGCGCTCGCCTCGGCGGCGTGCGCCAGCGGCGCGGCGAGACCGGTGACCCCGGCGGCGACACCGAGGGCGGCGACGATACGTCGTGTTGAGATCATGCCCTCAGCAACGGCCACGGGCCCCGGCCGGACACGGGCGGCGGGCCCCGCTCACCCGTGAGGCGGAGCACGGCGGCTGCGCTTGCCGAGGCCGCCGGGGCGGAGGAGTCTCGGAGATGGGGCCGCGCGGCCCGCTCCCGGACGGGCCGCGGGCGCCTGAAGGAGGTCACCATGGGTACCGCGATGGGGTCCGCGTTCAACGCCGAGACACTGCGCCGGGGCATCGAGGGCAACACCGGCAACAACCTTCTGTCGCTCTATGCGGACGACGCGGAGATCCGCATCGTCGACCGCAACAACCAGCCCAGTCACCCCACGGTCCTGCACGGCCGCGGCCAGATCGCCGAGTTGCTGGACGACATCTACAGCCGCGACATGACGCACAAGCTGGAGCAGTGCGTCGTCCAGGGCGACCACGCCGCGTACAGCGAGTCCTGCGAGTACGAGGACGGCACCCGGGTCCTCGCCGAGTCGATGGTCACCCTGCGGGACGACAGGATCGTCGATCAGCTGATCATCCAGGTCTGGGACGAGTAGGGGATCCGGCCGGGTACGGCGGGCACCGGCACCGGTGCCGGTGCCCGCCGCGCTGCTGCTCGGGTCGTACGCACTCTCGGTTACGCTGTACGCGGGCCGTGACTGGCGCTGAGGTGGAGCACCACCGGGGAGCGGCCCGTGGTGGTTGCCGCGCGCCTGGGCGAGAGAGTCGATCCAGCTCAGGAGTGTGCAGCATGACCCAGGCCCGTCTGATGGACGGTACCGCGCTCGCCCGCCGCATCGTCGAGGAGACCGCGCGGCAGGCCGCCGTCCTCACCGAGCGGACCGGCACCGCGCCGTGTCTCGCGACCGTGCTGGTCGGCGAGGACCCGGCCTCCGTGACGTACGTCCGGATGAAGCAGAACCGCTCCCGCAAGGCCGGCATCGAGTCCCGGCACGTCGCGCTGCCGGCCGCCACCACGACGGACGAACTCGTCGGCACGCTGCGGGAGTTGTCGGCCGATCCCGGCGTGCACGGGATCCTGCTCCAGCACCCGGTGGGCGACCATGTCGACGAGCGGGCCGCGTTCGAGGCGATCGCACCCGAGAAGGACGTGGACGGAGTCACCTTCGCCTCGTTCGCCACGATGAGCTTCGGGCTGCCGGGCTTCGTCTCCTGCACGCCGGGCGGCATCCTGCGGCTGCTGGACGAGTACGGCGTCGACCCGGCGGGGAAGCGGGCCGTGGTGGTGGGCCGCAGCGCGATCCTCGGCAAGCCGGTGGGCATGCTGCTGCTGGCCCGGGACGCGACCGTGACGTACTGCCACTCGCGCACCCGGGACCTGTCGGCGGCGGTCCGCGAGGCCGACATCGTCGTGGCCGCGGTCGGCCGGCCGCGGCTGATCCGCGGGCAGGACATCAAGCCGGGGGCGGTCGTGATCGACGCGGGCTACAACCCGGGGAACGTCGGCGACGTCGACTTCGACTCGGCCGTGGAGCGGGCCGCGCTGATCACCCCGGTGCCGGGCGGTGTGGGTCCGATGACCATCGCCACGCTGCTGGAGCAGACCGTGCGGGCCGCCGCCCGGCAGCTCGGGGTGTGAGGGGTCAGCGCATCCAGGCGGTGTACTGCATGACGTCCCCGGCCTTCAGGCCGTACCGGGGGTCGGCCTTCGTGGCGGTCAGCTCCAGGCCGAGTACGGCTCCGGTGGACGGGTCCATGATCAGCATGCGCCGGGCTCCTGGACCGTCGACCACATAGGCCTGTCCGCTGCGCCCCAGCCGGTCCGTCACCTGGCCGACGGGGCGCAGTCCCGGGGTGCCGGCCAGGAGCCGGGCGAGCGTCGCCGACTCACGGGCACCGAGGGTCCAGTGGTCCAGCAGGGTGTCGACGGCGTCGAGCAGCTCACCGGGGTGCGGCTCGGTGTGGAGGTAGGCGGCCTCCCGCAGATAGTCGCGCAGCCGTGCGACATCGTGCGGCGGCGGCGACTCGGGAGGGGCGTCGCTCCAACTCGGCGGATAGGTCTGCCGGCTGATGACGTGGCCGTCGGCGACCAGGCGGGGACGCTCACCCTCGTCGCTGAGGACGGGACGGCCCGGGTGGCGCGGGTCGGTCGCCACGACCAGCTCCGTGTGACTGCCGTCCGGCTGCCAGCGGACGATGGTCTCCTGGGGCACGGTGATCGGGGGTGCGTGGTCGCTCATGCCCATGCTCCACGTCTGCGCGTGCGTGCCCTTGCGCAGGCCCGGTGCGTCGTCGGTGGCGGCGGCCTCGGCCCGGTCGGCCAGCAGTGCCAGGGGTACGGGGGTGGAGCCGGCCCGCACGACCAGCGGGCGGGGCGCGGCCACGGCGGGCTGTGTGCTCGGTCCGCCGACCAGTGCGGTGACGGCGACGGCCAGGACGACGCCGGTGGCGGCGAGGCCCCACAACAGCCGGGCGCGCGGGGCTCGGCGCGCCGGAGGGGTCTGCTGCAGCAGCCGCTCCAGCCGGCGTTCGGCGCGGTGGTCCAGCGGGCCGTCGCCGAAGTGCGGCCCGTCGGCCGGGACCGGGTTGGCGTCGCGGAGGAGGTCGAGTTCGTCAGGCATGGCGGGGGTCCTTGCGCAGGGCTGCCCCGGCGGGGGCGGTGGAACGGGACGAACGCCGACGCGGGCCGTCCTGCCCGGCGGACGTCGTGTCGTCGCCGGGGGCGGACTCCCCCGCCGGCCGGCCGTGACCGGGCAGAATCCCGTCCGGCGGGACGACAGGACGCGTACGCTGCCCGTCCTCATCGGTGGGTGACGCGGACGCGGGCACGACAGAGTGCCCGAACGGCTCGGACACCGGACCAGCCATCGGTCCGGCAGCGCGCGGGCGGTACTCGGAATGGACACCGGCCACGGGCCCGGCAGAGCGCGCCCCTTCATCGGTGGGCGGCACGGACACGGGCACGGCAGAGTGCCCGAACGGCTCGGACAGCGACCCGGCAGCACCCGAGCGGCGCCCGGACCGGACACCGGCCCCGGGCCCGGCAGAGCGCGCCCCTTCATCGGTGGGCGGCACGGACGCGGGCGCGGCAAGGTGCCCGTACTGCTCGGACATCGGATCGGCAGCAGGTGTGCGGCGCTCTGACTCCAGACCGGCCACCGGGCCGGCGGGATGCGGGCGGTCGTCGGCGGGTGGCGCCGCTGGCGGCGCGGAGCGTAGGTGGTCGATCTCGGCGCGCAGGCGGCGACGGGCGCGGTGCAGGCGCATCGCCGCGGCGCGTCGGCCGCAGCCGAGGGCGACCGCGATCTCGTCGGCTCCGAGTTCCTCCCAGGCGGCGAGGCGCAGCACCTCCCGGTCGGCCGGGGAGAGCCGGTCCAGTGCGTCGTGCACCCAGGCGCCCGGTGCCTCGGCGTCGGGCCCGGCCGCGATGTGCCGGCCGTGCGCGGCGTCGTCGTTGCCGAGCCGGTCCACCAGCCGGCGCCGGCGCCCGTAGCCGCGTACCGCGTTCGCCAGGCAGTTGCGGGCCACCCCGTACAGCCAGGGCAGCGGCGCGGCCGGCAGGTCGGCCCGGCGTCGCCAGGCGACCGTGAACACCTCCGCCACCACTTCCTCCACCTCGTCGGCCCGCCCCTGCAGTCGCCTCGCGACATAGCGGCTGACCGCCCAGTAGTGCGCGCGATAGGCAGCGGCGAAGATCTCGTCGTTGCTCATGCTCGGTTCGTGTCCGGCACTCCCCGGATCGTCACACCCTTCTTCCGTGATCCTCCTCGCGTCGTCCGAGTGTGACGCGCGGGCCGGGCGCGGACACAGGCGGGGCGTGAAGAGGATCCGAGACTCCAGGGCCGTGCAGTGGCTCACCAGCACCGATCACAAGACGATCGGAACGCTCTACTTGATCACCGCGTTCGCGTTCTTCCTGATCGGCGGTGTGATGGCGCTGCTCATGCGCGCCGAGCTGGCCCGCCCGGGCCTGCAGATCATGTCGAACGAGCAGTTCAACCAGGCGTTCACGATGCACGGCACCGTGATGCTGCTGATGTTCGCCACCCCGCTGTTCGCCGGTTTCGCGAACTGGATCATGCCGCTGCAGATCGGCGCGCCCGACGTGGCGTTCCCGCGGCTGAACATGTTCGCCTACTGGCTGTACCTGTTCGGCTCGACCATCGCGGTCGGTGGCTTCCTCACCCCGCAGGGCGCGGCCGACTTCGGCTGGTTCGCCTACTCCCCGCTGTCGGACGCGGTCCGCAGCCCGGGCATCGGCGCGGACATGTGGATCATGGGTCTGGCCTTCTCCGGCTTCGGCACCATCCTCGGCTCGGTCAACTTCATCACCACGATCATCTGCATGCGCGCGCCGGG
>NZ_JBEYYR010000024.1:34565-139989 GCF_040645635.1 Streptomyces sp. NPDC046727 | reverse complement strand
GGGAGCTGCCGGACGTGTCGATGCTGTACGTCACCCACGACCAGGTCGAGGCGCTGACGCTGGCCGACCGGATCGCCGTCATGGACAAGGCACCGCCGGCACCGGCATGCCGCTCCCCGCCGCCGTCACGCCGGCCGGCGGCGGGATGCCGATGCCGGCGGCAGCCCAGCCGCCGGCCCCACAGCCGGTGTACACCGCACCGCCCACCCCGGCGCCGGCTCCCGCACCGGTACCCGTGCCGGCCGCCACGCCGGTACCTGTGCCACCCACGCCCGTGCCCGCCCCGGCACCCATGCCCGTCGCCCCCACGCCGGTACCGGCCGCTCCCGCCGCCGCCCTCACCCCGCCCGGAGTCCCGGCCCGTGGCGGGCTCACCGCCGCTCAGGTGCGCGGGATGACGGCCCCGGCCCCCGCGCCCGGTCTGACCCCGGCGCCCGCTCCCGGTCTGACCCCGGCACCCGCGACGGGCTGGCCCAACGCCCAGAGCTGGCCGAACGCGGCGGGAACGGGCCAAGCCGCCGGTTGACGGCGGTACAGGCGCACGCCGGGCCCTTCCCCTCGTGGGGCCCGGTGCGCTTGGCAGAGAAGCCGACCCGGTGACCGAGGTCGCCCGGCCGGCCTTCACCTTGTACGTCGAGCTGGCGCCCTGGCTACTGCCGCCGTGGTACGAGACGCCCGGATCCATGTTCGACATGTCGAACTGCGGTCGTTACATCGAACGGACCGTGGAGTCGAATGGTCCGCGAGTCAACCGTCCTCCCACACGTGACGACTCGTCACCGGCTTCGCCTGGTTGAGGCGTGAACTGTCCGCTGCCGACAGGGATCCGGGATGCAGGACGGCCGAAGCAGGAGCAACATCGAGGGTAGGGAAATCGGTTCGACCGGGATCCGCCGACCGCGATCACCCGTCGAACGTTCCGATCACACGCCATGTCAGGACTGGCCTTTCAACGGTCAATCACTCCAGTCCCGGGCGTGCCCCGGGAATGCGGACTCAGCAGAAAGCGACGGGGTGTCTCGCTATGGCCAACAATCAACCGACCGGAACCCCGGCACCGCTCCAGAATTTCGAGCCGGGCATCGAGCTGATCCAGGAAGCCCCGGAGGAGCAGGCCCGGGACGGGCTCGACTCGACGGTCCACGAGGACGAGCGCACGGCGACCGGTGACGACTCGGCGGTGCCGCGGCCTCCCGTGGTGTCGGTGGACGACGTACCGCAGACCACGCTCGCGGAGCGGTGGCGCCAGCACGTAGAGGCGGCTCGGCAGCAGGGAGCATGACCATGCCGTACTTCCGCAACAACCACACCTCGACGATCCAGGTGACCGGAATGTACTGGGACCCGCAGGCATGCGGGCAGTACGGGAACTACCGGACCATGGGCTGGTGGCGCATCAAGCCCTATGACCGGATCCTCCTCGCGCCCAACAACCAGCAGTACTTCTACTGGTACGCCGAATCCGACGACGGACGCACGTGGTCCGGCCGCTACGGGCCCGTCTACACCTACCTCTACCCGTTCGACTCCTGCCTGGGCATCGGCTCGACCGGCGCATGGAAAACAGTGACGATGCGCGCGCACGACCAGTACACCTTCCCCGGCGGCGTGACCGTGTACGTGGAAAACCCCTAGCGCGAGCAGCGAGTCAGGAGCATCACCATGGCTGCTCAAGGGGAGAAGGACGCCCTGCGCTACTGCGCCCAGCCTCCGCGGAGAATTCCCGCGCTTGCCCCGGACCTCAGCCTTCCCCGCACCCGGGCGATACTGCTCAACGGGGCGAAGTGGATGAACGGCACACAGGTGCGGTACAGCTTCCTCGACGGCGCCGACGACGGCGTGTCGAAGGCATGGCTGACCGAGGTCCACAACGGTTTCGAGGAGTGGGAAGGCGTCGGGATAGGACTGACATTCCGGGCCGAGGACAATCCCGCGGAAGCGGAGATCCGGATCGCCTTCGCCGATGACGGATCCTGGTCGTACGTCGGCACGGACTGTCTCCACATCGGTGCCGGCCAGGCCACGATGAACTTCGGCTGGGACCCGACCTCACCGTACGGAAAGGCCACGGTCCGGCACGAGATCGGGCATTCGATCGGTTTCTGCCATGAGCACCAGAACCCGTTCGCCGGCATCGTGTGGGACGAGGCGGCGCTGTACGCGTACATGGGCGGCCCGCCCAACAACTGGCCACGGGAGACCACGTTCCAAAACATCGTCCGCAAACTCTCCACGGACGAGGTGACCGGTTCGACGTGGGACCCCACGTCCATCATGGAGTACGGATTCGGCCCGGGGCTGATCATCCGTCCGGAGGAATACCGGAACGGAATCGATTCCCCGCTCCAGCTGTCCGACACCGACAAGAAACTGGTGCGCGAGTGGTATCCGCCGCTGACGCCCCACATGGACACGCTGCAACCGTTCCAGTCGGCACCCCTCGACCTCGGCTCCGGCCAGCAGACCGACTACGAGGTCGTCCCGGAGAAAAGCCAGAAGTTCCAGTTCGGCACCTTCGGAGACGCCGACGCGCTGATGGTCCTCTTCGAGGAGGACGGGGAGAACCTGCGCTACCTCGCCGGCGAGGACGACAGCGGCCAGAACCGCAACGGCCACTTCGAGGTCAAGCTCCTCCAGGGCCGCCGGTACGTCCTGCGCGTCCGGATGTACTCCACGTGGGGTTCGGGGAACGCGTCGGTCATGTACTGGTGACCGGGAAGGAAGCCCCCGCCATGGCACCCAGGGGCCACGGCGGGGGCGAGCACTCAGAAGTTCACGCACTCAGGAGTTCGGGCACTCCTTCCACGCCAGGTGGTACACCGTGCTGATGTCCCCGTCCGTCGAGTCCATCGTCATGAAGCTGACCTTGTCCGGGGACGTGGTGCCCGCGTTCACGCGCAGCTCGGTGTTGATGTTGAAGTTGCGCAGGACTCCGCAGGGCGCCCACACCAGCTGGGCCCAGTCGGTGGAGTCGGTGGCCTGCCAGCCGTCGTTGTAGGGGCCGTTGAAGGGATGGTTCCTGGGCACGGTGTTCGGTGAGCCCTGGAAGTAGTACGACGCCTTCTGGGTGCCGGTGGCACCCTTCTGCAGCGAGGCGAAGCCGCGGTAGTCGGCGCTCGCTATCGCGTAGGTGAAGCCCTGGGGCACATGGACCACCAGGTTGAGCTGACAGTTCTTCCGGAAGGCCGTCGGGTCGGAGCTGCCGCCGGCCTGGGCGAGGTATTGGCTGTAGGTGACGGTGAAGGCCGTGTTGTCCGGGGACACGGCCACGGCCGCCGTGCCAGCGGGGCAGCCGGAGCCGTTCACCGTCGCCACATCGATGACGATCTTGTCCGGGGGCGGGTTGTCGAACACGGAGGAGGGGCTCTGGGCGGGTAGCGCGGTGGTGAGGAGAGCGGCTGCGGCGCCGCTCAGGAGGAGTCCACCAACCATGGTTTCTCCCGGTTGTCGAGTGGGGGGTGCGCCTCCCGCCAAGCCGTTCAAAGGTGAAGAAGTTGTGCGTCACCTGTGAACCGGGGATGGAGGCGTGGGCATCGTAGGAAGCCCGGACCCGGGCCGGGAGGGTGAACTCCGGCCATTCACACCCGGGGCTTTTCACGCCCTCCGGAAGCGCCGCTTCAGGGGTTCTCCCAGGCCGCCGGTTCCGCCGCCAGGGCGCGGACCGGTTCGGGGAGGGTGTCCGCGGCGAGGTCGGCGATCGTGACGCCCTCCAGGATGCGCCGGACGTTCGCCCGCAGGGCGATCCAGAGGGGCAGCAGGGGCCGGGCCGTGCCGGTGTAGGCGAGGCCCGTCGGGCGCTCGCCGCGTACCGACACGATCGGACCGTCCACCGCGCGGATGACGTCCGCCACGGTGATCGCGGACGCCTCCCGCGCCAGGCGGTAACCTCCGCCCCCGCCACGCCGGCTGTCGACGATCCCGGCCCGCCGCAGGTCGCCGAGGATCCCTTCCAGGAACTTGTGCGGGATGTCCTGCACGGCGGCGATTTCCTCTGCCTTCACCGGGCCGTTACCCTGCCGTACGGCCAGCTCCAGTACCGCCCGTACCGCGTAATCCGCCCGCGCCGAGATCCTCATGCGTCCATTGTGGGGCGTATCTCCGTGGAGAATGGCCGCACCCGCGCCCCGTAAGACCGCCGGGAGGATCCACCTTGGCGCTCAGCAGACGTACCTTCAGTGCCCTGGCCGGCTCGGCCGCGCTCGGGCTCGCCCTGGGCGGCAGCGGCGGCCCCGGGGCGCCCTCGGCGTACGCGGGCGGCAGCGCGCCGACCGGTCCGGCGCCGGTCCCGCCGAGCGCCGACGGCGCGCGGCACACGATCGGGTACGACCGTTACTCGCTGCTCGTGGACGGGCGGCGGCTGGTGGTGTGGTCCGGCGAGCTGCATCCGTTCCGGCTGCCGAGCCCGTCCCTGTGGCGGGACGTCCTGCAGAAGATGCGGGCGCACGGCTACAACGCCGTCAGCGTCTACGTGGCCTGGAACTACCACTCCCCCGCGCCGGGGCGGTACGACTTCAGCGGCGTGCGGGATCTCGACCTGTTCCTGCGGACGGCCGCCGAGACCGGGCTGTACGTCATCCTGCGGCCCGGCCCGTACATCAACGCAGAGGTCGACGGGGGCGGCTTCCCCGGCTGGCTGACGGCGACGAAGGGCACCGCCCGGACCGACGACCCGACCTATCTGTCGTACGTCGACGAGTGGCTCACCCAGGTGAACCGGATCGCCCGCCGGCATCTGTTCACACGGGGCACCGGCACGGTCCTGCTCTACCAGATCGAGAACGAGTACGACGCCCACGCGCAGGAGGCCGCCGGGCGGAACTACA
The DNA here is from genome assembly GCF_040645635.1 of Streptomyces sp. NPDC046727. Taxonomy (NCBI): domain Bacteria; kingdom Bacillati; phylum Actinomycetota; class Actinomycetes; order Kitasatosporales; family Streptomycetaceae; genus Streptomyces; species Streptomyces sp. NPDC046727. The sequence continues at coordinate 135,166 of NZ_JBEYYR010000024.1, read as the reverse complement.
TGTCCCATCTGTACCAGAAGGTCCGGAGTGATGGGATCGACGTTCCGTTGTTCCACAACGACAAGGGCCGCAACGGGTACTGGATCCCCGGCTCCTTCGACACCGCCGGGGAGAAGGGCGGCTGGCTGTACGGGTTCGACGGGTACCCCTCGCCCTCGAAGACCCCGCCCGACTGGGGGCACTACGGCCCCGGCGGACCGAAGGGCGGGGCCACCGCCTCGCCGAGCACGCCCGGGTTCGTGCCCGAGTTCGGGGGCGGCTGGTTCGATCCGTGGGGCGGGGCCGAGTTCGACGGCAAGGGGTACGCCGAGTCGCGGCGCACCCGGGACGCCGCGTACGAGCGCCGGTTCTATCTGACCAACCTCGCCAACGGCCTCACCCTGCACAACGTGTACATGACGTTCGGGGGCACGTCGTGGGGCTGGCTGCCCGCACCCGTCGTCTACACGTCGTACGACTACGGGGCCGCCATCGACGAGGCGCGGAACGTCACGGACAAGATCGCCCCGATGCACCAGCTCGGGCATCTGCTCCAGCGCGTGCCCGACTTCGCCAAGCTGGACCGGGCACCGGACGTGACGGCCGAGGGGCTGAAGGTCTACCACCTGACCAACCAGGACACCGGCACGCATGTGTACGTCGCCCGCAACGACGGCACGGAGGCGGTCACCACCGACCTGCCGACCGACGCCGGCGAGCTGCGGATCACCGTGCCCGGCAAGGACGCCACGCTGCTGACCACCGGACTGCCGCTGGGCAAGCGGACCCTGAAGTACTCCACCGCCGCGCCCATGCTGTGCCTGACCGTGGGCCGGCAGGACATCGCCCTGTTCACGGGCCGCCGCGACGAGATGGCCGAGCTGGTGCTGGAGTGCCCGTCCGAGCCGTGGGTGCAGCGGCTGGACCCGGAGGCCGGCTGGGTCTACGACCGGGGCGAGCTGCATGTGAACGCGCCCCTCGGGCAGGGCGGGCTGACCCGGGTGCTGGTGCAGAAGGGCGAGACCGACACCCCGCTGCTGCTGCTCTTCGCCGACGACGCCACCTCCGTCCGCCTGTTCCCGTACGACACCCCGTCCGGCACCCTCCTGGTCTACGGCCCGGCGCTGCTGCGGCACGTCGAGCTGCACGGCTCGGAGGTCCACCTGACCGGTGACGTCACCGAGCGGACGACCCTGGAGGTGTGGGGCCCGCGCGGGATCGACACCCTGGTGTGGAACGGGCGGAAGGTGCCCACCCGGGTCACCCTCTCCGGCAGTCTGCAGACGACCGGGGAGCTGCCGGGCGCGCCCGAGGTGCGGCTGCCCGAGCTGGGCGGCTGGCGCATGCGGACGGAGAACCCGGAGGCGGGCCCGAGCTTCGACGACTCGTCGTGGAAGCGGGCCGACAAGGCCACGTCGTTCAGCACCACGGCGGTCCCCGCCGGGCAGCCGGTGCTGTTCGCGGACGACTACGGCTTCCACTACGGGGACGTCTGGTACCGGGGCACCCTCACGGACACGACCGGCGTCGAGGAGGTCTCGCTCGCCTACAGCACCGGCACGCAGGGCCTGCTGATGGCCTGGCTGGACGGCGAACCGCTGGGCACGCACCGGATGCCCGTGCCGGACAAGGACACGGTCAGGAAGGGCAGCTGGGCGGGGACGGCCGTCCTCCCGGTGCGCGAGTCGCTCCGCTCGCCCGGCCGGCATGTGCTGTCGGTGCTGGTCCGGCGCATGCAGCACGACCAGGACGGCAAGGGGCTGGACACCCACAAGGCGGCCCGCGGCCTGACGGCGGTCACCTTCCGGGGGGCGTCCCCGGAGGTGAGCTGGCGCATCCAGGGCGAGGGCCCCGCCGACCCGGTGCGCGGGCCGGTGAACAACGGCGGCCTGTACGGCGAACGGGAAGGCTGGCATCTGCCCGGCTTCCGGGACCGGGACTGGGAGGAGGTGACCTTCCCGCGCGCCGAGCGGCGGCAGGGCGTGACCTGGTACCGGACGACGTTCCGGCTGTCGGTGCCGGACGACGTCGACGCGTCGGTCGGCCTGACCCTGGACGACGACCCGTACCGGGCCTACCGCGCCCAGATCTTCCTCAACGGCTGGAACCTGGGCCAGTACATCAACAACGTCGGACCCCAGCACACCTTCGTCCTGCCGAACGGCATCCTGCGCACCCGGGGCACCAACACCCTCGCGCTGGCGGTCCTCTCGGAGTTCACCACGCTGTCGGGCCCCGGGTCGGTACGCCTGACCCTGCTCGGGAAGGCGGCGGGCGGGGTGCCGGTCAGGCCAGTCTGATCACGTTCCAGGACAGCGGCTCCAGTACGGCGGTGAGGGTGCCGTCCCGCAGGGCGGTGCCCTCCACCGGGTGCAGGGTGACGCGTTCCGGGTCGGCGAGGGTGTTGCGGGCGTCGGGGTCGGCGTCCGCGAGGGCGGTGTGCTCGGTGACGGACGTCAGCTCCAGACCGTTCAGGGTGACTTCGAGGGGCAGGGCGTCGGTCCGGCCGCGGTTGACCGCGAACACGGTGACCGTGCCGTCGTCCGCGCGCACGGCGGTGGCGTGCAGCAGGTCCGTCTCGCCGTACTTCTCCGTCCCGTACGTCGGCGAGTCCACGCGGACGTCCAGCACCTGGCCCCGGCCGTGGCGGGAGGCCTGCGCGAACGGGAAGAACGTCGTCTGCCGCCAGGCCGGGCCGCCCGGCTCGGTCATGATCGGGGCGATCACGTTGACGAGCTGGGCGAGGCAGGCGACGGTGACGCGGTCGGCGTGCCGGAGCAGGGCGATGAGCAGCGAGCCGAAGACGACCGCGTCGGTGACGCTGTAGTTGTCCTCCAGCAGCCGGGGAGCCTGAGGCCAGTCGGACTGGTCGAAGGTCTTGGCGTGCTCCACCCACTTCGAGAGGTACCAGACGTTCCACTCGTCGAAGGAGAGGTTGATCTTCTTCTTCGACTTGAGGCGGGCGCCCACGTGGTCGGCGGTGGCCACCACGTTCTCGATGAAGGACTCCATGTCGACGGCCGAGGCGAGGAAGGAGTCCAGGTCGCCGTCGACGGGCTCGTAGTAGGCGTGCAGCGAGATGTAGTCGACGAGTTCGTACGCCTCCTGGAGGACGGTCGCCTCCCATTCGGCGAAGGTGGGCATGGCCTGGCTGGAGGAGCCGCAGGCGACCAGCTCCACGGAGGGGTCCTGCTGGCGCATGGCCCGGGCGGTCTCGGCGGCGATCCGGCCGTACTCCTCGGCGGTCTTGTGGCCGGTCTGCCAGGGGCCGTCCATCTCGTTGCCCAGGCACCAGAGCCTGATGCCGAAGGGGTCCTTGTCGCCGTGGGCGGCACGGAGGTCGGAGAGGGCGGTGCCGGAGGGATGGTTGGCGTACTCCTGGAGTTCGAGGGCCTCGGCCACGCCTCTCGTCCCGAGGTTCACCGCCATCATGGGTTCGGCCTGGGGGCCGAGCTTCTTCAGGAAGGCGATGTACTCGGAGAGGCCGAAGCGGTTCGACTCCGTCGAGTGCCAGGCGAGGTCCAGCCTGCGGGGCCGGTCGTCCACCGGGCCGACGGAGTCCTCCCACCTGTAGCCGGAGACGAAGTTTCCGCCGGGGTAGCGGACGGCGGTGACGCCGAGTTCCCTCACCAGTTCGAGTACGTCCGTGCGGAGGCCCTCGGCGTCGGCCGCGGGGTGGTCCGGTTCGTAGATGCCGGTGTAGACGCAGCGGCCGAGGTGTTCCACGAAGGAGCCGAAGAGGCGGGGGCTCACTCGGCCGATGGTGAAAGCGGGGTCGAGGGTGAAGCGGGCGGGGTGCATGTTCGCCTTCCGGGGTGGGGTGCTTGCGTTTCGTCGGCGGGTGCGGGTGCGGGTGCGTCGTGGCCGGTCGCGCCCACGCGGCGGAGCCGCACATGGACACAGCCCCGCGCCCCTGGCGACCCCCATCGTTCGATATATCGGATAGCGCTCGCAACTTCGAACGGGACCGTAGATTCGAAGCGCTTCCGCGTCAATGGGTTGCACACAAGCTCATAGGTGGTTACCCGTTGAACAATGGTCGTCGGATCGCATGACGCGGACACACCGGGGCGCGTACGCTCGGACGAGCCGCAAACCGGCGGTGGGATGGGAGACAGATGGACTTCGGGGGCGCGCGGGAGCGGGCGGCACGCGTGGCCGCACGCCTGCGCCGCCCTCACTCGGGCTCGGCGATGCGCTCCCTGGCCGGCGACCTCGCCGCCGCCGTCCGCAGCCGTCCCGAACCGCCCGACGGGGTACGGGAGTTGTGCCGAGCGCTGTGCGAGGAGATGAGCGCGCTGCGCGACGGGCGGCCGGTGGAGCTGCGGTTCGAGCGGTTCCCGGACGAGATCGAAGTCACCGGCCTGTGGGTCGAGTTCGCCGACTTCGACCTGGTCATCGTGGAGGAGCGGGCCGAGGCCGTGCAGCAGCTGGTCATCCTCGGGCACGAGCTGTGGCATCTGCACGCCGGCCACCGGCACCACCAGCTGGCCGGGGCCGCCGCGGCCCGCGCCCTCGCCGCCGACGCGCCCGGCTGGCGGGACATGGCGCTCACGGTGGCCGCCCGCAACGGCTCGCGCGAGACCGACGAGGCCGAGGCCGACGACTTCGGGCACCGCCTGGCCACGCTGTTCCGCGGGCACCTCTCCGGAACCGGCCCCGCCCCGCCGGACCCGCTGCAACGCGCCCTCGGCTATCGCGGACGTGGAGAAACCGTGCGGTGAGCCGACCGGCGTCGGATCCGTCGGGGTTCCTCAGCGGGTTCTACATCTCCTTCTGGATCCCCACGGCCGTGCTCACCGCCGCCCTGGTGATCAAGCTGCCCAGCATCATCCGGTGGTGGCGGGACCCGCTGCTGCGCGCGGTCGGCGGACTGCTGCTGCTCGCCTGCGCGGTGTTCGTGTTCTGCACGCCGTCCACCATCGCCCGGGTCAACCGGCTGACCGGCGTGCCCAACATCTCGGCGCCCTGGTGCTATGCGCTCATCACCGCGTTCAGCGGCTCCTGCCTGCTGCTCGTCATCACCTGGCGCAACGGCCCCTCCGACCGCTCCGCCGCCACCCGCCGCGCGATGCGCCGGGTGATCTCGGCGTACTCGGGGGTGATCGTCGCCCTGTGGGTGCTGTTCCTGCTCGCCGGCCCCCACGAGGAGCGGCTGCGGGACCTGGACACCTACTACGCCACCACGCCGTTCCTGCGCGAGGAGATCCTGCTCTACGTCGTCGCGCACGGCGTGGCCTGCCTGATCACCTCCCGGCTCATCCGGGACTGGGTGCGCACCGAGGGCCTGGACGCCTGGCTGCGCCGCGGCCTGAAGCTGCTCGGCGCCGGCTACGCGCTGAACCTGGTCTTCGACGCGGTCAAGCTGACCGCCGTCGTCGCGCGCTGGTGCGGCCGGGACCTGGACTGGCTGAGCACCCATCTGGCCCCGCCCGTGGCGGCCCTCTCCGCCATCCTCATCGCCGCCGGCTTCATCCTTCCGCACGCCGGCCAGTATCTGCACGACCGCCGGCGGGTCCGGCTCGCCCACCGCGAACTGCGGCCCCTGTACCGGCTGCTGCGCGGCGCGAACGGCGAGGGCGTGCCGTTCGCGCTGCGCGCCACGCCCGAACTCCGGCTCACCCGGCGCGAGACGTTCATCCGGGACGGGCTGCTGCCGCTGGCCCGGCACATCGACCCCGGCCTCGGCACCCGCTCGTACGACGCCGCCCTCGGGCTCGGCCACCCGCCCGAGCGGGCCCGGGCGCTGGCCGCCGCGGTGAGCATTCTCGACGCGATCGAGAACAGGGCGGGTACGGCGGAGCCGGCCTCGTTGGCCGGCCCGCCCGACATCACGAGCCTCCTCCGGGAGATCGGCGCCGTCTCCCGCGCCCTGCGCCGGCCCGGGGACATCGCGGCGGTACGGGCGGGGGCGGCTGATCCCGTCGGCCGGCCGCGGGTGCGCGCCGGCTGGTCGCGCAGTTCCCCGCGCCCCTAGGGAACCGCAGCACCGTCGGCACCCCGCCAGCGCCGGTGAGCGACAGTCCTCCGGACCCCGGTCAGCCCTTGAACGCCGGTTGGGGCAGGCCCCTGCCCGCGCCCGGTACCACCAGCAGCGAGCCCGACAGGGGATCCGGCGCCGGCAGTCCGGTCCTGGCCGTCGTGATGTACAGGTCGGTCAGGTCGGGGCCGCCGAAGGCGCAGGCTGTTGTGCGGGGGGTGGGCAGGGTGAGGACGCGGTCCAGGTCGCCGGCGGGCGTGTAGCGGCGTACCGCTCCCCCGTCCCACAGCGCCACCCACACACAGCCCTCCGCGTCGACCGCCAGGCCGTCCGGGAAGCCCGCGCCCTCCTCGATCTCCAGCAGCGGGCGGCGGTTGTGGACGCCGCCGGAGCCGGAGTCGTAGTCGAAGACGTCCACGCGGCGGGTCGGGGTGTCGATGTAGTACATGAGGTGGCCGTCGGGGCTCCAGCCCGTGCCGTTGCTGACCGTGACGTCGGGCAGGACCGTCCGTACGGTGCCGTCCCCGGCCACACGGGACAGCGTGCCGCCGGCCGTCGCCTCGTCGTAGCGCATGGTGCCGGCCCAGAGGGAGCCGTCGGGGGCGACCGCCGCGTCGTTCGCGCGGCGGCCCGCCACCGGCTCGTGGTGCAGCCAGCGGAACGTGTCGTCGCCGTCCAGCAGGCCGACGCCGTCCCGCAGGTTCAGTACCAGGCCCCCGTCGGCGCGGGGCTTGGCCGCGCCGATGTGCTGCGGCGTCGTACGGACCGTGCGGCGGCCGGAGGAGGGGTCGTAGGTGTGCAGCCGCATGCCCAGGATGTCCAGCCAGATCAGGCGGCCCGTCGCCGGGTCCCAGGTGGGGCCCTCGCCGAGGGCCGCCTCCGCCCGGACCGCGACCTCGTACGCCGTCATGCCGCGCTCCGGTGGCCCAGCCGCTCCGACAGCTCCGCCGCGCCCTTCGCGGCCAGCTGCTCCAGCTCGGCCCGGCGCTCGTCGCTCCACCGGATCATCGGGACGGAGATGGACAGCGCGGCGACGACCTGGCCGGTGCGGTCGCGGACCGGCGCGGCCACGCAGGAGACGTCCGGGTTGGACTCGCGGTTCTCGACGGCGATCCCACGCTGCCGGATCTCCGCCAGGGCCTCGCGCAGGGCGGCGGGATCGGTGATGCTGTTGGGCGTCATCGCGGTCAGCTCGGTGCCGTCCGGGACCCGCGCGGCCAGTTCCTGCTCGGGCAGGGAGGCCAGCAGCATCTTGCCGACGGAGGTGCAGTGGGCGGGCAGCCGGCGGCCGGCCGCGGAGACCATGCGGACGGCGTGCGTGGAGTCGACCTTGGCGATGTAGATGACATCGGTGCCCTCCAGGATCGCCACGTGGACCGTCTCGTCGCAGGTCTCGGCGACCGAGCGGGCCACCTGCTGGCCCTCGGCGGCGAGGTCGAGCTGCTCGGCGTACCGGCTGCCGAGCTGGTACGGCCGTACGCCGAGCCGGTACCGTCCGGGCTGTCCGGGCACCTGCACGATGTACGACCGTGCGGCGAGCGTGGTGACCAGCTCGTGCACGGTGGTGCGCGGCAGCTGGAGCTTGCGCACGATGTCGGGGGCGGACAGCGTTCCGTCCCCGTCGAGGAACAGCTCAAGAATGTCGAGAGCCCGGGTCACGGCAGGCACGAGGCGTCCCACGTCCGGCCCCCTCCCTTGGGGTTCAGCGTCTGTGTTCGATATTTCAACAGACGATCGGCATGACGAACACAGGCTAGTCATGGAGGGTTGCGCGGGCAATGGCCGGGAACGAGCCGGGCACGATGGGTGCCATGCGACTCGACTTCCAGCTGGTGCTGCTGCGCCGCATGGCCGACCACAACCCGGACCTCGTCGAGGACGCCCGGCGGCGGCTCGGCGCGTCCGTCGCGGACATGCGGGAGGCCAACAGGCGGTGGCAGGCGATGGTCCGCTCGCCGCGGGCCCGCGGCGCTGCCGCCCGGTACCGGTCGGTTCTGGGCGAACCCGAGTCCGTCCTGCCCCGCCGTCTCGGCGACGTCGACTGCGAGGCCCGGCAATGGGCCCTGCCGCTCTGGCCCGATCTGCGTTTCGAGGTGCTCGTCGGGCCCGACGGCGGGGTCTGGAACGAGTGGCTGGTGCGGGCGCCGGACGCCCCGGCGCCCGCCCTGCGCACCCTGGAGGATCTCACCCCCTGGTCCTGCACGGTCGACGAGGCCGCCCGCGCCTTCGCCCCCGCCCGCCCCCTGGAGGGCACGGCACCGACCCGATGGGGCCTGACGTTCACGCTGCCGGACGGCCGGCAGGTGGTCGCCGAGTTCACCTGGGGGCTGCTGCAGCGGACGGCGGTCGTCGGCTGAACCCTGGCAGGCGCCCTCGGAGGCGTCCGGGCCCTAGGAGGCGTCGAACCCGGTCGCCCGGGTCCGCTTCTCCCACTCGGTGACCTCCTGGCGGACCTGGTCCAGGTGCGCCAGGACCGCGCTCACCCCGTCGTCGCCGAGCGGCAGCCGCAGCGGGGTCGGCTCCGCCTCCAGCGCGGCCAGGATCAGGGCCGCCGCCTTGGCCGGGTCGCCGGGCTGGGTGCCGTCGCCGCCGGACACGGCGGCCCGGGTCCCGCTCACCTTGGCGTACACCCCGCTGTCGGGGCTGGACCCGGCCCGGCCGGCGCCGAACAGGGAGGTCCGGAACGCGCCCGGCTCCACGATCAGCACCTTGATGCCGAACTCGGCCACCTCGTCCGCGAGCGCCTCGGAGATGCCCTCCAGCGCGAACTTCGTACCGCTGTACGCGCCGAAGCCGGCGAAGGACAGCTGCCCGCCCATGCTGCTCATCTGCACGATCGCGCCCGAGCGCCGCTCCCGCATGTGCGGCAGCACGGCCCGCACGAGCGCCATCGGCCCGAAGAAGTGCAGGTCGAACAGGTCGCGCAGGTCGGCGTCGGTGGTCTCCTCGACCGCGCCGACGTAGGTGCGGCCCGCGTTGTTCACCAGGACGTCGATCCGGCCGTGCCGGGCCACGACCTCGCGGACCGCCGAGTCGACCGCGGCCAGGTCGGTCACGTCCAGGCGCAGCGCCTCCACCCGGCCGGGGTGTGCGGCCACCAGGTCGTCCAGGGCCTCGGGGCGGCGGGCCGCGCCGACCACCACGTCACCGGCGGCGACGGCCGCCTCGGCGATCTCCCGCCCGAAGCCGCTGCTCGCCCCGGTCACCAGCCAAACCTTGTTCACAACGTCCCCCTGTCGTAATGGGCATGACGAACCGTCACGCGATCTTTACACAGATGCCTCGGCCGCCGTCAGGATCGCCTCCGTGACGCGCGGCAGCGAGTCCGGGTGCAGTCCCAGGAACAGGTTCGGCTCGACCAGTTCCAGCTCCATCAGGCGGGGCTCGCCGTCGTCGCCGTCCACCAGGTCCACGCGCGCGTACAGCAGCCCGTGGGGGCCGGGCACGGCCGCCAGCGCCTTCTCGGCGACGGCGAGTTCGGCGTCCGTGGGCTGCCAGCGCTCCAGGTCCGGATGGGGCACCTTGTCGGCGTCGTACGGCGTGCCGGGCGACAGGACGGCGCCCTTCCGGCTGGCGTGCAGCAGCCGGCCGCCGAAGAACTGCAGCGCCCGCTCCCCGCGCACGTCTATGCCCGGCATGTACGGCTGCACCATCGCGGTGAGGCCCTCCGCGTGCATGCGCGCGAGGTGCCGTACCGCCGTGTCGTGCTCGGCGGGCGTGTAGCGGGCGGCGAACCGGGCGCCCGCGCCCGAGGTCGGCTTGATCACGAAGTCGTGGCCGGCGGGCAGATCGGCCGGCTCACCGGGCGCCGTGTAGCGGGTGGGGACGGTGGGCACGCCGGCCGCCGCCAGCTCTCCGAGGTAGCGCTTGTCGGTGTTCCAGCGGACCACAAGGGCCGGGTTGGCCAGCCGGGTCAGCGTGCCGGTCCGCTCCGCCCAGGCGGTGAACTCGGCGGCGCGCCAGCTGTAGTCCCAGGTCGAGCGGATGACCACCAGGTCGTACCCGGCCCAGTCCACCGCCGGGTCGTCCCAGTGCCGGGCCTCCGCCGCGGCACCGGCCTCGGTGAGCGCCCGCACCAGCACGGGCAGGTCGGTGTCCTTGCTCGGCCCGGCTCCGGGGTCATAGGTGGCGAGGGCTATCCGGGGCACGGTGGGCTCCCTGTCGTACGACGGTTCGACGGTCGGTGCGGCTGCGAGGCTAACAAGCGCGGGGGAACCGGGACATCGCAATTGACGGCACCGCGCCTGTACGACGAGGCCGGCGCGGCGGATGGACCGGACAATGTGAGCTGTGTCCTGGCCGACGTCGTTCTGCCCACCGGCCCGCCCACCGTGGCCGGATAATCGGGCTGTCGTCCCCGACAGCCTTTCCGACAGCTTTTCCGACAGCCAAGGAGTGCGCCGCGTGTCCTCTCTCTTCCCCGCCCTGGCGGACGGCCCTGGCGACCGGGTCGCCCTGCGGTTCGGCGAACGGTCGTTGACGTACGGCGCGCTCGCGGGCGCCGCGGGTGCCCTCGCCGCCCGGCTCCGGGGCGCGGCCCGGGTCGCCGTGTGGGCGACGCCCGAGCTGGAGACCGCCGTCGCGGTGACCGGCACGCTGCTCGCCGGGGCCGCCGCGGTGCCGCTCAACCCGAAGTCGGGCGAGAAGGAGCTGGCGCACATCCTCTCCGACAGCGCGCCCTCCCTGGTCCTCGCCGCGCCCGGCACGGAACTGCCGCCCGTCCTCGGCGAACTGCCCCGGATCGACGTCGACGCGTCCGCCGCCGGGCCGTTCCCCGAGGAGCGGGCGGCGGACGGCGACCCGGCGCTGATCGTCTACACGTCCGGCACCACCGGCCCGCCCAAGGGCGCGGTCCTCCCCCGCCGCGCCCTCGCCACCACCCTGGACGCGCTCGCCGACGCCTGGCAGTGGACCGGGGACGACGTCCTGGTGCACGGGCTGCCCCTGTTCCATGTACACGGGCTGGTGCTCGGCGTCCTCGGACCGCTGCGCCGCGGCGGCTCGGTGCGGCACCTGGGACGGTTCTCCCCCGAGGGCGTGGCCCGCGAGCTGACCGACGGCGCGACCATGCTGTTCGGCGTGCCGACGATGTACCACCGCATCGCCGAGGCCCTGCCGGACGACCCGGAGCTGGCCAAGGCGCTCGGCCGGGCCCGGCTGCTGGTCTCCGGCTCGGCCGCGCTGCCGGTCCACGACCACGAGCGGATCGCGGCGGCGACCGGCCGGCGCGTGATCGAGCGGTACGGCATGACGGAGACGCTGATGAACACCAGCGTCCGCGCCGACGGGGAGGCCCGGGCGGGCACGGTCGGGGTGCCGCTGCCGGGCGTGGAGCTGCGGCTGGTGGAGGAGGACGGCACGGAGATCGGCGCGTACGACGGGGAGACCGTCGGCGAGATCCAGGTGCGCGGTCCGAACCTGTTCACCGAGTACCTGAACCGGCCCGACGCGACCGCCGCCGCGTTCACCGACGACGGCTGGTTCCGCACCGGCGACATGGCCGTGCGGGAGCCCGACGGCTATGTCCGCATCGTCGGCCGCAAGGCCACCGACCTGATCAAGAGCGGCGGTTACAAGATCGGGGCCGGGGAGATCGAGAACGCGCTGCTGGAGCACCCGGGGGTGCGGGAGGCGGCGGTCACCGGGGAGCCGGACGCCGACCTGGGCGAGCGGATCGTGGCCTGGATCGTCCCGGCGGACCCGCAGGCCCCGCCCGGCGCCGCCGAGCTGGCCGACCACGTGGCCCGGCGGCTCGCCCCGCACAAGCGCCCGCGGGTCGTCCGCTACCTGGAGGCGCTCCCCCGCAACGACATGGGGAAGATCATGAAGCGGGCCCTGGCCGATGCCTGAGCGGCTCTCGGCGCGGGACATACTGGCGCTGGTCACAGACCCGGGCAGCTTCCGTGAACTCCCCGCACCGGCACGGCAGTCGCCGCCGGACGGCCCGCTCGGCTGGCAGGGCTACGACGCCTCCCACGCCCGTGCCGCCGCCCGCACCGGCGAGCAGGAGTCGGTCGTCTGCGGCACCGCGGGCGTCGAGGGAACCCGAGCCGTGCTGATCGCCTTCGAGTTCGGTTTCCTGGGCGGCTCGCTGGGCGAACGCACCGGGGACCGGCTGGAGGCGGCGTACGCCCACGCCCGCGCACACCGCCTCCCGGTCGTGCCGTTGATCGCGACCGGCGGCAGCCGCATGCAGGAGGGCATGCTCGCGCTGACCCAGCTCCAGCGGGTGGCCCGGCAGTCCGCGCTCACCAGGGAGGCCGGCCTGCCCCAGATCGCGGTCCTGCGGGACCCGACGACCGGCGGCGGCTGGGCCACGCTCGGCGCGGGCGCGGACGTCGTCCTGGCCCTGCCCGGCGCCCAGGTGGGCTTCGCCGGCTCCCGGGTCCGCCCACCCGACGCCGACCCGGCCGCGTACACGGCCGAGGCCCAGGTGAGGGCGGGTTCGGCGGACGCGGTGGTGCACGCGGCGGAGCTGAAGGGGGTGCTGGGGACCTGGCTGCGGCTGCTGACGGCACCGGCCGCCGAGGCGGCCCCGCCACCGGCCCTGGGCGGGGCCGGGCTGCCCGGCACCGGATGGGACGCCGTGGTCCGGGCCCGGGATCCCGAACGGCCGCGGGCGCGGGCGTACCTGGACGCCTGCTTCGGCGAACGGGTGCTGATCAGCGGTGACCGGTGCGGCGGCAGCGATCCCGACGGAGTGCTCTGCGGGTTCGGTGAGCGGGACGGCCGTACGGTGGCCTACGCGGCGCAGACCGGGGCGGCGACCCGGCCCGCCGGGTACCGCACCGCCGCCCGGCTGATCCGGCTCGCGGACCGGCTCGGCATCCCCGTGCTGACGCTGGTGGACACGCCGGGTGCCGCGAACGACGCGGAGGCGGAGCGGCAGGGCGCCGGCGCGGCGATCGCCGAGGTGTTCGGCGCGGTGGCCGCCGCCCGGGTGCCGATCACCACGCTCGTCATCGGCGAGGGCGGCTCCGGCGGCGCCCTCGCGCTGGCCGCGCCCGGCAACACCTGGGCCACCCCGGACAGCTACTTCTCGGTGATCGCCCCGGAGCTTGCGGCGGCCATCCTGAAACGCCCGCCGCAGGAGGTGGAGGCGACCGCGGACCAGCTGCGCATCCGGCCGCAGGACCTGGTGGAGCTGGGGGTGGTCCGGGGCATCGTGGACCACCCCCGGGAGGTCACCTGACCGCCAGGGCCCGGATGATCTCCTGAGTCACCGAGCCGCCCTTGTCGTCGTGGGCCGAGGCCCGCAGGGAGACATGGGCGGCATCGCGGGGCACGTCCAGCGTGCCGTGGCCGGCCGTCAGGGGGACCGTTCGCCAGGTGGTGCCGTCGTCGTACGACACCTCCAGTTTCGCGCCGCCGAGGGTGCCGGTGCCGGACGCCTTCGCCACGTACTGCGCGCCGAGCCCGACCGGTACGCGCCGGCCGCCGCGGACCCGGCCGGCGAGGTCGGTGTCGACGTCGAACGCGAGGTTGATCAGCGGCAGGCAGGTCCAGTGGTCCTCCGGCGTCGCCGCCGAGCGGAACGTCCACTCGGCGTGGCCGGACGTGCCGAGCGGCCACCGGGTGGGGTCCAGGACGGTGTCGGTGACGACCTTGTAGGTGTGCTCGTCGGCGGGCGCGTCCCAGACGTAGGCGGCGGAGCCGGTCCGCCGGTCGACCGGCGTGCCGTCCAGGTGGACGGCGGTGGTCTGGCGCATGCCGCTGCCCTCGCTCCACACGTCGCCGAAGCCGGTGTGGTCGGGCCCGGAGTCGCCCCAGCCGGGGGTGTTCACCTGGATCTGGTTCCCGGCGCGTTGCTGGCCCCAGCCGAGCCCGGTGCCCAGCCACGGGTGCCACACCGGCCGGAACCAGTTCAGCACCGGCCGGGTGCCGCCGGCGTAGCGGACGAGCCCGCCGCGCTCCTCCAGCGCGCCGTCGGCGGCGGTGACGGACTCGTGCCACAGCCGCCCGGGACCGGTGGAGACGTAGTCGGTGCGCTCGGCGGGCAGCGCGACGCGCTCCTGGAAGCCGAGGCCGATCGGGAAGGTGTCGGTGATCGAGTAGCGGAACTCGCCGCCGCTCGCCGGCCGCGCCGCGTGGAACCTGACGTGCAGGGCGGCGAGATCACGGCCGCGGGGCGCGTACGTCAGGTCGCGGTCCGGGATCGCGCCCCGGTGACCCTCGGAAAGGTCGTACACGTACGGCGGGTTCACGGTGCCGGTCATGTCGGCCCGGCCCGCGGCGCGCAGGCGTGCCGCGTCCGCCCTGTCCACCGTGGCGATCGTCAGCGGCCGGTCGGTGTTGTCGTCGGTGCCCCACCAGGCCATCAGCCGGCCGGGCGCGTCGTCGGTGACGAACAGGGCCTTGGCGCCCGCGTCCTCGGCGGCCCGGGCGAGCGCGGCCGGGTCGGCGCCGTCGGCGAGGCGGGCGAGCACCGCCTTGCCGGACACCCCGGTGACGGGCCCGTCGCCGACGTCCACCAGCGGCAGCCTCACGCGGCCCGCGGCGAGCGTGCCGCCCGGCTGGACGGTGGCCTCGCGGACGCCCTTGACCTCCAGCATCGGCTTGGCCAGCCGCCACACGGTCCGGTACTCGAAGCTGCCCCGGGCGACCTTCGGGGTGGGTGCGGCGAAGACGCTGTCGTAGGTGAGGGGGACCTGGACCGCGCCGAACAGTTCGGCGCCGTTCGCCTTCCGGTCGTACTCCATGAGGAGCTGGTGGGTCTCGGTGCGCCGGTCCACGGCCGCGCTGATCTCCCGGAGCCTGCGGGCGTCCAGGGTGACCTCGTGGTCGCGGTCGAGGCTGATCTCCGGGGCCGCGAGGAAGCCGAGGCCGAGGGAGTCGGCGCCGTGGCTGCCGGGGACGTCGAGGAAGGAGGTCAGGCTGTACGTGCCGGGCCTCAGGCGGAGTTTCAGGGTGCCCGAGGCGCCGACCTGCGCGGGCTGGGCGTCCTCGTCGGCGGCGAGCCGCTGGACGGTGAGGCCGGCGGCCGTGGGCGCGCCCGTCCGGTCCTTGACGTGGACGGTGAGCGTGTACCGCTCCTCCTCCTTGACCAGCCCGAACGCGGTGTGCGCGACCGTGGCGCCGGCCGGGTCGGCGGCCACGATCTGCCCGCTGGTCCGGCCCACCGGTGCCTTCGAGCCGTCGCCGGTGACGGTGGTGGCGGCGGTGCCGTGGGCGGGGACGGTGAGGGTGTCCCGGCCGAGGGTGGCGACGCCGTCCGGCGCGCCCCGCACCGACAGCTTCAACTCGACCGGTTCGGCGGCGGAGTTGGTGTAGGTGACGGTCCGGGTGACCGGCTGGTTCGCGTCGTACGGCCAGCGGTGGAAGCCGAGGTCGGCGCTGCCGGTGGCGGTGACCGTGGCGTGGACCGCGTCCGGCACGCTGACCCGGCCCGCGCCCAGCGTGTAGGCGGAGGCGTCGAGTTGCGCGGAGCTGGACATCAGCGCGTCCTTCAGCCGCGCGCCGGTCCAGTCGGGGTGCTGCTCCGCGAGCAGCGCGGCGGTGCCCGCGACCTGTGGGGTCGCCATGGACGTGCCGCTCATGGAGGTGTAGGGGCCGGTGCCGGTGACGAGCCGGGAGCGGGCGGCGAGGATGTCGACGCCGGGGGCGGCGAGGTCCGGCTTGAGGGCGTTGTCGCCGTAGCGGGGTCCGGCGGAGGTGAAGTAGGCCGCCTGGTCGGCGGAGTCGACCGCGCCGACGGTGAGGGCGGCGTCGGCGGCGCCGGGCGAGCCGATGGAGGAGGGGGCGCCGGTGTTGCCGGCGGCGACGACGAACAGCGCGCCGGTCTCCTTCGAGAGGGTGTTCAGGGCCTCGGCCATCGGGTCGGTGCCGTCGCTCGGCTCCGTCGACCCGAGGCTCATCGAGACGATCCTGGCGTGCACGTCCCGTGCCGCCCACTCCATCCCGGCGATGATCTGGGACTCGCTGCCCGAGCCCTGGTCGCTGAGCACCTTGCCGACGGCGAGTGCCGCGCCGGGCGCCACCCCCTTCTCCCTGCCGTCGGAGGCGGCGCCGCTGCCGCCGACGGTGGAGGTGACGTGGGTGCCGTGTCCGTTGCGGTCGGCGACCTCCTGCCCGTCGACGAAGCTCCGGGTGGCGCTCACCCGGTCCGCGAGGTCGGGGTGGCCGAGGTCGGCGCCGGTGTCCAGGACGGCGACGGTGACGCCCTTGCCGGTGAGGCCCGCGTCCCAGGCCGCCGGTGTGCCGATCTGGGCGTTGCTCTCGGCCAGGTCCGCCGTGACCCGCCCGTCCAGCCAGACCTTGTCGATGCCGGACGCCCGGGTGAACGACCGCCAGAAGGTGCGGCCCCTGCCGGCCTCAACCGCGGCGCCGCGCAGGCTGGGCAGGGCGCGGGTCCGCTCGGCGCCGGCCGGGGTGGCGGTCCGCGCGCTCTTCCCGTAGGTCACGATCAGCGGCAGCGCGCCGGACTTCGCGTCGGTGAACCCCTGCCGGATCAGCCCGGTGACGTCGAACAGCCGCCGGTCCAGCGTCCCGGCGCGCAGATACGGCAGCGCCTCGTCGGGTACGACGGTGAGGTGACCGTCGCTGCGCTGCGTCCGTACGGCACCGGTGGCCCCGCGGGGCCGCTGCACGGTGACGGTCTGCTTCCCGTGCCCGAGGTCGGTGACGGTGACCTGGTCGCCGGTGACGAGGGTGACGGTCGTGCGGGGGGTGGCGGGGTCCGGGGGATACGCGGCGGGGGTGTCCCGGGCGGCTGCCGGGCCGGCCGGGAGCAGGGCGCTCACCAGCGCCGCCACCAGCAGTGCCGGCCCATGTCTGACTGGTTCTGTGCTCATCTCACGCCTCTTCTCGTGTGTGTTCGAGCGGGTCGCGTGCTGGGACGAGTGTGATGTGCCGCTTCTTCAGCGGAAGTTGATCGTTCCTGACGGAAAGTCGCCCTGGCGGGTTCTCGCCAACCTCGGTGACGCCGCTGCCACGCGCGTTCGACGATGTGACACCCGAAGCACCGTCCGTAACATGGGAGTTGTCAAGAGCCCAGGACGAGGGGGAGCAGCGACGCCATGGACGGGTTGGTGGACTTCAGGACCGAGGACGGCGCACTCGTCGTGGTCGAGGGCGTCGGCTCCCGGTCGGGCGCCCGGCTCGTCTCGCGCGGCGACGGAGCGGCGCAGGCCACGCGCACCTTCGAGGGGGCGCTGGAGGGGGTCCGCGCGGCGGCGGCCGCCGCGCTGCGGGTCTTCCGGGACGGCACCCCGCGCCCCGACACGATCGAGATCGAGTTCGGCGTGCGCATGTCCGCGGAGGCCGGTGCCGTCATCGCGAAGGGAACGGCGGAAGGGCATCTGGTCGTCAAGCTGAGCTGGTCCCCGGCACAGCAGGCGGCGCAGGCCGCGCAGGAACCCGCCGCCGTACCGGAGCTCACCGCGCCGGCGCCGGACGTGCCGAATCTGCCCCTGCCAGGCCAGACCGTGCCCGGCCCGGAGTCCGCCGACCGGTGATGCACAGCGCCGCCTGGCACGCCCGGATCGCCTGCGGCGGCGACGTGGGGGCCGGCTTCCTGGTCACCGGCCGCCGGGTGCTCACCTGCGCCCATGTCGTCCGGTGGAGCGACCGGGCAGCGGTGACCGTCTCCTTCCCGCACGCCAGGGAGCTGGGCGAGCTGTCCGCCTCGGTCGTCGCCCACGGCGGCTGGGCGGGTGAGGCCACCGACCCCGGCGATGTCGCCGTACTCGAACTGGAGCGGGACGTCCCGCTCGCCCCGGCCGGTTTCGCGCCGCCCGACACCGCGTACACCGAGCCGTACCCCAAGCTGATCGCCTACGGCTTCCCCGAGGGCTACGACGAGGGCACGCTCGCCGAGTACCAGGCCGTCTCCGGTCAGTTGATCGCCGGTGAGTGGCTGGAACTGGTGGCGTGGAACGGGCACGGACAGCCGCTCGTGGCCGGGTTCAGCGGGTCGGCGGTGACCCTGCCGGACGGCAGGGTGGCCGGCATGGTCACCGCGGCCTCGGGCTCTCCGGACGTCCGCAAGGGCCGGATGCTGCCGCTGGACGTGCTGGCCCGGTACTGGCCGGAGCTGGGCGAGCTGGTGCCCACCCCGGGCCACCGGGACGACGCCCGCCGCCGGCTGTACGCCCTGCTGCGCCGGGCCACCGCCGGCACCGACGGCGTGCCCGATCCGAACCGGACGGATCCGAACCGGATGGATCCGAACCGGATGTTCGTGGACGCGGTGGGCGCCTTCGGGCCGCCCCTGCCGCCGGGCGGCTTCACCTCCCTGTGGGCCGCTGCCGCCTATGTGCAGTGGGAGGTCCCGGACCCGGAGGCGGTGCGCCGGTTCGCCGACCGGCTCACCGAACTGCTGGACGGAGAGCCGGCGTTACCGGCTGCGGAGCCCGCTGCCGAGCCGGTGTCCGCCGCGCCGGCCTGGTCCCCGGTCGTCGTCGAGATCGATCACAGCGGCGCCGGTCCCGACCAGGTGACCGTGGAGGTGTCCGCGTACCGCGACGGACGGCGCCGGCCGGTGGGCGCCCGCCGGCTGCCCCGGACCGGTGTCCGCTCCTACGTCCAGAACCGCATCGACGAGGCCGTGGCGCACCTCGCCCCGGACGCCGACGAGCTGGTGACGTTCGTCCTGCCGCGCGAGTGGCTGAACGAGGCGGTGGCGCAGTGGGAGTGCGGCACGGACGACAGCACTCCCCTCGGCTGCGCTTACCCCCTCGTGGTCACCGACCGCGCCCGCCACCACAGCGGCCGGCTGCGCCACCAGTTGCGCAAGAAGTGGCAGAAGCTGGACTCCGGCGGCGGGGTCGAGGTGCACCGCGTCGAGTGCGGCACCCAGGAGCGCCCGCCGAGCCTGCGCAAGCGGCTGTGGGACGGCGAGGCCGGGCTGGCCGGCTTCGCGGCCCCGCCCACGGCGGCCCGCCGGCACTTCGAGGTCGGGCTCACCGTGCCCGTCCCGGTCCTGCTGTGGCCCCGCACCGGCTCCCCGTGCACCGTCCACCGGGACACGTCCTGCCCCCGCCCCGCGGAGGAGGCCTACGGAGCCGACGGGGCGTCCGGGGATCCGCCCTGCCCCGGTACCGCCTTCCTCGACCAGCTCGCCGCCTCGATCGCCGCGGTGCCGCCCGCCGAACTCCCCCGGCACATCCTGTCGCTGCGGCTGACGGCGGACGCCGCCGACGAGCCGGATCTGCACTGGGCGAGAGACCTGCAGCTGCTCTGGGACGACCCACGCTGCTTCCCCGAGACCACCGCGAGCCTGCACTCGCCCGTCGCCTGACCGACCGCACGACCGAACCGCCCCCACGGAGAAGAAGAGCCCATGCCCCTGTGGCCCGTCTACACCGGTACGAACGCGCCGCACGACGGCATCACGAAACTGCCCGCGCCGCCGCCCTGGCGCGCCTTCGACGGCGGGCCGGTGCTCCCGGCGCCGGACGCGGCTGCCGACGCCTCCGCCGTCTCCCCCGACCGCACGCACCGCGCCGAGACGTACCAGGCCACGCAGGAGACCGTCCAGCTGGTCAACGCGGCCCTGTACCTGCGCCGCCCGCTGCTGGTCACCGGACCGCCCGGCACCGGCAAGTCCTCGCTGGTGTACGCGGTCGCCCGGGAGCTGGGGCTCGGCCCGGTGCTGCGCTGGAACATCACCAGCCGCAGCACGCTGCACGACGGCCTCTACCAGTACGACCCGCTCTCCCGGCTGTACGCGGCCCGGCAGGAGGCCGCCCGGCAGGACCGGACCGGAGAGAACGCCGAGGGCACGGACGACCCTTCCGGCATCGAGCACCATCTCCGGCTGGGCCCGCTCGGCACCGCCCTGCTGCCGTACGCCCGGCCCCGCGCGCTGCTCATCGACGAGATCGACAAGAGCGACCTCGACCTGCCCAACGACCTGCTGAACGTGCTGGAGGAGGGCCAGTACGAGATCCCCGAGCTGGTGCGGGCGGCCCGGCTCGCGCCGGACGGCGTCGCCGAGGTGCTGGCCGACGGCACCGACGAGCGGGTCCCGGTGGCCCGCGGCCGGGTCCGCTGCCGGGCCTTCCCGTTCGTCGTCCTCACCAGCAACGGCGAGCGCGAGTTCCCGCCCGCCTTCCTGCGCCGCTGTGTCACGCTGCACCTGCGGCAGCCGGACGACCGGCACCTCGCCGAGATCGTCCGCGCCCACCTGGGCGAACCCGACGCCCACGCGCGGACCCTGATCGAGCGCTTCCTGTCCCGGGCCGGCGTCGGAGACCTGGCCACCGACCAGCTCCTGAACGCGATCTACCTGGCCCGCTCCGCCGACCTGGACGCCGACTCCCTCGACCGGCTGGCCGAGCAGCTGATGCCGTACCTGGGGCAGACCGCGCAGCCCGATGCCTTCTGATGTCCCCTGAACCGGCCGGGCGCCCCGGCTCCCCGGATCCCCTGGCCCGCCTGGCCGACGTCCTGGCCGGGGCGGCCCACGGGACGCGCCCGACCGCGCTCGAACTGGCCGAACTGCTGTGGCTGGCCCGGCACATGGGATCCGACGCCGACGGCCGTGAACCGAGCGCGCCCGAGGCCCCGGCGCAGGAAGCACCGTCCTCGCCGCCCCGGGAGGAGACACGGCGGCCGGAGCCCGCCCCGGCGCCCGAACCGCCCGGTGTCCCCGAGCCGCCCGCCCGCGTCCCCCTCCACCTCCCGTCCCGGCGGCCCGCCCCGGCGCCGGACCGGCCCCACACCACCCTCCTGGCCCCGGCGCCGCCGATGCTGCGCCACCCGCTCGCGCTGCAACGCTCGCTGCGCCCGCTGGGCCGCCGGATCGACGCGCCCCTGGGCCATGAGCTGGACGAGCGGGCGACCGCCGACCGCATCGCCCGCCTGGGTGCCGACCCCGCGTGGTGGCTGCCGGTGCTGCGCCCGGCCCGGGAGCGCTGGCTGCGCCTGAACCTGGTGTACGACACCGGCCCCACCATGCCGGTCTGGCGCCCCCTGATCCGCGAACTGCACACAGCCCTGGCCCAGTCGGGCGCCTTCCGCACGGTCGCCCTGTACCGGGCCGCCGCCGACGGCACGGTGCGCGGGCCGGACGCGCACGCCTCGGCCGACGGCCGTACCGTCACCCTTCTGATCAGCGACTGCATGGGCCCGCAGTGGCGGGAGGGCCCCGCCGGGACCCGCTGGTACTCCACCCTGCACCGCTGGGCGCGCCGGATGCCCCTCGCCGTCGTACAGCCGCTCCCGGAGCACCTGTGGCGGGACACGGCCCTGCCCAGCACCCCGGGCACCCTGTCGGCCCCGCACCCCGCGGCCCCGACGGCGGCCCTCACCTTCACCCCGTACGAGCGGCCCGAGGCGCACGGGTCCACCGTCCCCCTGCCCGTGCTGGAGCCCGAGCCGCGGTGGCTGGCGCACTGGGCGGCGCTGCTGACGGCACCGGGGGGCGCGGAGGTCCCCGGCGCGGTCGCCTCGCTGGGCCGTCCGCTGCCGGTGGACGCCGAGGACCGTACGGACGTCGGTCTGCTGTCCGCGGAGGAGCTGGTGCTGCGGTTCCGGGCGACCGCCTCGCCCGAGGCGTTCCGGCTGGCCGGCCATCTCGCGGTGGGGCGCCCCGACCTGCCGGTCATGCGCCTGGTCCAGGCGGCGGTCGCACCGGATCCGCGCCCGCAGCACCTGGCCGAGGTCATCCTCAGCGGCATGCTCACCACCGTCCCGGGCGGCCCGCCCGGCTCCTACGCCTTCCGGGACGGCGTACGCGAACTGCTCCTGCTCGGCCTGCCGCGCACCGACCGCAACCGCACCACCGAACTCCTCCGCCGCGTGGGCGAGTTCATCGACCGCCGGGCGGGCCGGGCACCGGGCGAGTTCCGGGCGACGGTCCCGGCGGCGCGGGGGGCGGGGACGGCCGTGGAAGGCGATCCGTTCGCGACGGTCCGCGAGGAGAGTGTGCGGCGGCTTTCGGGGGAGGCCGGCGGGGAGCTGTTCGCGGGGCGGTACCGGCTGGTGCGGCAGATCGAGGGCACGGGGTGGTTCGCCCGGGACGCGCGGGAGGGCGACGCCCTTGTCGTGCTGCACCAGTATCCGCCGGGACCGTCCGACTCCCTCTTCACGGAGCTCTGCCGGCGGCTCGCCGAGGTACGGCACCCCGGGATCGCACGGGTCCGCGACTACGGCGTCGCCGACGGAGTCGCTTACCTCGTACGTGAGTTCGTGGAGGGTCGGACACTGCGACAGCGCCTCGAAGAGGCTCCGGGCGGCCTGCCCGCCGGGGAAGTCGTCGCCCTGCTCCCGAAGCTGGCCGAGGCGGTCCTCGCCCTGCACGCGCAGGAGGGGCCGCGCGGCGTGCTGAACACGCGCTCCGTCGTCCTCGGCCCGAACGGCCCGGTCCTGACCTGCCTGGACTCCGCGCCGCTGGTCCACGGGGACCGCGACGAGGCTCTCCAGGCGCTCGGCGGGATCACGCGGGCCCTGTACCCGGACCGATCCGACGCGCTCGGGGCGGAGCTGGACGGGGCCTCCGTCTATCTCCTCTCCGCCACCCCGGAGGTCCAGGAGATGGGTGCCCGGCGACTCCTCGACCTGGGCGCACGCCAGGGCCGCCTCCGGTTCTCCCTCTTCGGCCCGCTCCAGGTCACGCGCGACGGCCGCCCGCTCGTCATCGAGAACCTGTACGACCAGGCGGTCCTGTGCGTGCTGCTGCTGCGGGAAGGCCGGGCCGCCACCGGAGCGGAACTGGCCGCCGGGCTCCTGCCCGGCCTCGGTTCCCCGGACACGAGCCTCACCCGCCTGCGCCACCTCCTCGGCCCGGACGTCCTGACCCTGCACGGCGACAGGTACGCCCTGCACGTCGACCACCGGCACATCGACGTCTCCCGCTTCCGCCGGCTGGCCGCCGGGGCCGAGCAGGCCCGGGCCGCCGGGGACCTGGCCCGCGGGCGGGAACTGGCGGGCAGCGCGATGGAGTTGTGGCGCGGTGTGCCCCTGGACGGTGTTCCGGGTCCGGCCGCCGAGGACGCCCGGGCCGCACTCGGCGCCCTCCGCCGTACGCTCGACGCGATCCTGGCCGCGTCCGGGACCCCCGTCGCCCGCCCCGAGATCCACTTCACCGCCGACGACCTCACCGGCCGCCCCGAGGCCCGCATCACGCTCGAGGCCGCGGTGCACGAGATCCTGTCGCGGGGCTCCCTCAGCCCCCGCCAGTACCAGGTGGACGTCCGCCCGGACGGCTACCTGGTGCGCACCGAGCCCGGCGCCTACCTCCTGCCCGTCCTCGTCGCCGTGCTGCGCGAACTCCCCCACGCGCTCACCCGGCTGACCGACCCGCCGAGGCTCCGGGTGACGTTCGGGCAGCCGCCCGCCCGGCCGCCGGAGCCGGCTGGGGACCTCCTGGTCGTCGTACCGCCCGCGCTGTACGACGACTTCGCCGCCAGCTCCGCCGCCCGGCGCTCGCAGCGCTTCCGGCCGCTCTTCCCCGACAGCGCCCCGGACAGCCCGCCGGCCGCCTGGTACTGCCTGCTCGGGCCGGATTCCCCCGAGCCCGGCGAACGCGACCTGGTGCAGGGCCCCTTCATCACGCACGACCTGCACGAGCTGGGCGTCCCCACCCCGGGCCGCACGGCCGTCGTGCACACCCGGCCCGACGGCCCGCTCACCCTGCTCGACCCAATCCAGCCGTACGGCACGCGTGCGCCGCGTCCGGAGACGTACTACTCGGTGGACCTGACCCCGCACGAGACCCGTCAGATCGTGTCGCTGCCGAGTTCCGGCAAGGGCGCGTTCACCGCCGCGGTGAAGCTGACCTGGCGCGTCGACGACCCGGTGGCGTTCGTCCGCGCCGAGGCCACCGGTGTCTCCGGGCGCCTGCTGGAGCATCTGCGCGGCGCGGCGGCCCCCGTCACGGTCCGCTATCCGCTGCGCCGGGCGGGTGCGGCCCAGCGGGCGGTGAACACGGGCGTGGCCGACTGGCCGGTGCCGGGGCTCGCGGTGTCGTACACCGTGCAGTTGGTCCCCGAGTGGGCGCCCGTGCCCGCGGCGGAGCCGCCGGTCCCGTCGCGCCGGCGGCTGTCGGCCCTCCTCACCGACGCCGAGACGGTGCTGATCGGCTTCGACGGGCCCCTCGCCCGGCTGTTCCCGGCGCAGACGGCACGGGAGGCCGTGCTCGACCTGCTGTCGATCGTCGCCGATCACCGCGATCCGCAGGACGCGCTGGCGGGCCGTCCGCTGCCCGTGGCGAACACGCCGGGCCGGGAGGCGTTCACGCATCCGCTGGACCTGCTGCGCGCCTTCACCCACGACCGGCTCGGCCCGCTGCTGCGGGCGCGGCTCGACGACCTCGAACTGCGTGCCGTACCCGACGCGCCCACGACGCACCGCTCCCTCGCGCTCGTCCGCGCCCTGCACCGGTCCGGCCGGCGCGTGAGCGTGGTGACGGACGTGTGCACCCAGGCCGTCCACCGCTACCTGGAGCCCTACCGGCTGCCCCTCGCGGGCATCCACGGCCGCCGCGACGACCTCAGCCTGCTGACGCCCCACCCCGACTGTCTGCTGCGCGCCCTCGGCGTCCGCCGCACCCCGGCCCGTTCCGGCGTCCTGATCAGCTCCTCGGTCGCCGAGCTCACCGCCGCCCAGCAGCTCGGCCTCCGCTTCATCGGGTACGCGCCCACCCCCGCCGGGCGCCGGAGCCTGCGCGAGGGCGGCAGCGAGGTCACCGTGTCGTCCCTGGAGCCGCTGCTGGAGGCCGCCCGCTCGCTCTGACGCGACCGACACACCGGGAGGGCCCGGAAAATACGCCCGTTCAGCGGCGCCCCGCCCGGCCCCGCACAGCGGGCGTCCGCTGCCGGGCCCGCGCAGGATGCCAGTGAGCCCGCCCACCCGGCGGGAACCACCGTCCCTGCGCACTCGGGAGGATCGCCGTGACCGTCAGCCTGGAGCAGTTGCGCCGCTGCCACTTCGCCGTCGACCTGGGTGCGGCCCGCACCCGGATCTATGTGAAGGGCACCGGTCTGGTCGTGGACCAGCCCTCGGTCGCCGCCGTGAACACCCGCACCGGCGCGCTCATCGCCGTGGGCGAGTTCGCGGAGAAGATGACGGGGCGCACCCCGGACTACATCAAGGTCGTACGGCCCATCGCCGGTGGCACGGTGGTCGACATCGAGATGGCGCAGCGCATGCTGCGGCATCTGCTCGGCGACAAGGTGCGCCGGGCGCTGCGCCGCAAGCCGCGGCTGCGCGCGGCGGCCTGCGCCCCGCACGACGCCGATCCGCTGGCCCGGCGGGCGACGATCGAGACGCTGGTCGGGCTGGGGGCGCGGCGGGTCGAGCTGGTGGACACGCTGATCGCCGCCGCGGTCGGCTGCGGGATGCCGGTGGAGCGGCCCGAGGCCACCATGATCATGGTGTGCGGGGCCGCGGCCACCCAGGTGGCGGTGCTCTCGCTGGGCTCCATCGTCACCGCCGAGCGGATCCCGGTGGGCGGTGAGGCCGTGGACCACGCGATCGTGCAGCATCTGCGGCACCAGCACGAGCTGATGCTGCCCACCCAGTCGGTACGGCCGCTCCAGCTGGCCCTGTCCGGCAACGGCCTCACCCCGCACGGCCCGGCGCGCACCGAGATCCACGGCCGGGACGTGGTGACGGGGCTCGCGCGCAGTGTGCATGTGGACACCGCCGCGGTGCGCGACGCGATCCAGACGCCGCTGACGGCGGTCCTGGACGGCATCGGCAAGGTGCTGCGCGACTGCCCGCCGGACCTGGTGGCCGACCTCGCCGACCGCGGGATCATGATGGTCGGCGGTTCGGCGCTGCTGCCCGGCTTCGACCAGATGCTGCGGCAGGCCACACGGATGCCGGTGCACATCGCGGAGCGGCCCGACGTGTGCGCGGCGCAGGGCCTGGGCGCCATGCTGGAGGGCCGGATCGAGCCGCTGGTCCTGGACCCGCTGGCCGCCTGAGCTTCCGGTCAGTACGGCAGGATGCGCCCCGAGGGGGTCCTGCGGTCGATCTCCTGCCCGCGCGGGGCGGAGGGCCGCCGGCTGACACGTACCCGGATCCGACGGTCCATGACGCCCTCCTGCTGCCGACATCTGCCGGCGGGACGCCGGTAGGAGGTCCGTGCCCAGGACATGACCGGTTCAAGCCTGGAAGGGGCAAGTCGTCGTGCCCGTACGAGCGTTGGCTACCGGGTCAGGTACCGGGCGAGTACCGGGTCGAGCTGGGCCACCCAGGCGCGGAGCCGGGCCTGGCGGCGGGCGTTCAGCTCGCAGGAGTACACGCCTCCGTCCCACAGCCGCACGATGACGGTCAGGCGGTTGCCGCGCCAGGTGCGTTCCACGCGCGCGATCTCGTTCCACCCGAAGTCCGCGGTGGCGCCGCTCACTTCGAGCAGCACCCCGGTGGCGTTGACGACCACGCCGGACGCGGCGTCGGCGAGCACGGCCTCCGGGGTGCCGTACGGGATCGGCGGCCCGAAGCCGTAGGGGGCCGGCGGCGGGGTGGCGGCCGGCTGCGCGGGCAGATGGGGCGGGGTGGCGGGCTGGGCCGGTGCGTGCGCGGGCATCTGCGGGGGCGTCGCGGGCGGTGGGGGCGCCGTGAACGCCTGCGGGGGTGTGGCGAGCGCCTGCGGGGGCGTCGCGGGTGTCTGCGGGGGTGCGGCCGGTGTCTGCGGAGTCGTGGCGAGTGTCGGCTGGTACCGCGGTGCCGTCGGTCCGGTGGGCTCCGCCGCCGGACCCGTCAGCCGGTCCAGCAGGGCGGTGGGCGTGGGCCGGGCCGAGGGCTCCTTCGCCAGGCACTCCTCGACCACCTCCCGCAGCCCCTCGGGCACGGCGGACAGGTCCGGCGGCTCGTGCACCGAGCGGTACATCAGCCCCATCGGCGTGCCCTCGCCCCAGGCGCTGCCGCCCGCCGCCGCGACCAGCACCGCGCCGAGGGCGAACACGTCGGCGGCACCGCTCACATCGTGGCCGAGGGCCTGCTCGGGCGCGAGGAAGCCGGGCGTGCCGAAGGCGGTGCCGGTGGCGGTGAGACGCGTGGACTCGACGGCCCGGGAGATGCCGAAGTCGAGGACGCGCGGCCCGTCGGCGGCCATGATGATGTTGCCCGGCTTGAGATCGCGGTGGACCAGCCCGCAGGAGTGGATGGACTCCAGTGCCTCGGCGAGCGCGGCGGCCAGCGACCGCAGCCGCGGCTCGTCCATCGCGCCCTCGGCGGCGAGCCGCTCGGCGAGGGTCGGTCCGGGGATGTAGGCGGTGGCCAGCCACAGCTGGTCGCCGTCGACGTCGGCGTCCACCACCGGCGCCGTGTGGAAGCCGCCCACCGCCCGGGCCGCCTCGACCTCGGAACGGAACCGCTCCCGGAAGACCGGGTCGGCGGCCAGCTCGGCCTTGGCCACCTTCAGCGCGACGGCGCGCCCGCCGCGCGTCCGTGCGAGATAGACCGTCCCCATGCCGCCCTCGCCGAGCCGGCGCTCGACGAGGTACCCCCCGATGCGTTCCATGCGGACAAGTATGGCCGTCGGGCATGACCCGTCCATGCCCAGCCCATGCCCGCCGGCTCGCGTCAGGGCGGGGGCGCCGGCGAGCGCGCTCCCGGTGCGGCGCTCACGCCGGCGGTACGCGGTGGCCCGCGCGCCGGCGCCGGTCCCGGGACGGCTCAGAGCACGACGTCCACGTCGTACGCGCGCAGCCATGCGTCGAGCTGGAGGGTCGTCTCCAGCGCGGCCCGGCTCATGCCCTCCTCCAGCGCGGCGGCTCCGTCCTGCCGTACCCGCGTCCTGAGGCCGGGCGAGAAGAAGGGGTCGAGCGGGCCGGAGCCGGTGCGGACGAGGTCGGCGAGGCGCTCGCGCAGGGTCCGGTTGTAGGCCTCGGCCCGGATGGACGGGTACGGCGTCTTGATGCGCTGGGCGACCTCCGTGGGCAGCAGGTCCTTCATGGCCGCGCGCAGCAGGCTCTTCTCGCGGCCGTCGAAACTCTTCATCGCCCAGGGGACGTTGAAGGTGTACTCGACCAGCCGGTGGTCGGCGAAGGGCACCCGGACCTCGAGACCGCAGGCCATGCTCATGCGGTCCTTGCGGTCGAAGAGGACCTGGGCGTGCCGGGTGAGGGCGAGGTAGGTGACCTCGCGGTAGCGGGCCTCGGCGGGGTCGTCCAGGTGCGCGCGGGCGTCGATCTCGGCGACGGCGGCGCTGTGGCAGTCCCGTTCGTAGGTGGCGAGGTCGAGCTTGGCGAGCAGGTCGGGGGTGAGGACGACCTCGTTGCCCCGGTAGTTGTGGCGGCCCTCGTGGACCCAGGGGAAGGTGGTGGAGAAGACCGCGTCGGGGTCGCGCTGCCAGCGGTAGCCGCCGAACACCTCGTCGCCGCACTCGCCGGACAGGGCGACCGTGGAGTGCTGCCGGACGATGCTGAACAACAGGTGCAGGGAGGCGTGTTCGTCGCCCTTGGCGATGGGCAGGTCGTAGGCGCGCAGCACGGAGGCGCGCAGTGCCGGGTCGAGCAGGTCGGGGGCCTTGAGCGGGAGTTCGCTGTGGTCGGAGCCGACGTGTGCGGCGAGGATGCGGGCGTAGACGTGGTCCTCGTTGGCGTCGGGGCCCGCGGTGCCGTCGAGGTCGGGGTCGCTGACCGAGCAGGAGCGGATGCGGTCGTGTCCCCTGGCGCGGGCGGTGTGCGCGGCGAGCGCGGTCAGGGAGCTGGAGTCGAGGCCGCCGGAGAGCAGGGTGCACAGCGGTACGTCGGAGACCATCTGCCGTTCCACGGCGGATGCGAGGAGTTCGCGTACCGTGCCGATGGTGTCGTCCAGGGAGTCGGTGTGCTCGGCGACCCGGAGCTGCCAGTAGCGCTGCTCGGTGAGGCCCGAGCGGTTCACCCGGACCAGGCAGCCCGGCGGGACCTCGCGCATGCCGCGGAAGATCGCGTGCCCGGGGACCTTGGCCACCGACAGGATGTCCCGCAGCCCGTCGGCGTCGATGACGGGCCGGAAGGACGGCTGGGCGAGGATCGCCTTGGGCTCGGAGCCGAAGAGGACGCCCGAGGGGGTCTCGGCGTAGTAGAGGGGCTTGACGCCCATGCGGTCGCGGACGAGCAGGAGTTCGTCGCGGTCGCGGTCCCAGATCGCGAAGGCGTAGATGCCTTCGAGCCGGTCCACGAAGCCGGCGCCCCACTCCAGGTAGGCGCGCAGGACGACCTCGGTGTCGCTGCGGGTGGTGAAGCGGTGGCCGAGGCCGGTCAGCCGGCTGCGCAGTTCCTGGAAGTTGTACGTCTCGCCGCTGTAGGTGAGCGCGGCGCGGGCGCCGGGGCCCTCGTCCGCGGCCATGGGCTGGCAGCCGCCTTCGAGGTCGATGACGGACAGCCGCCGGTGGCCGAGGGCGACATGGGCGTCGGTCCACACTCCGTCCGCGTCGGGGCCGCGACGGGCCATGGTGGCCGTCATGGCGTGGGCGATGTCGTGGTCGACGGGGCGGGCGAAGTCGACCCACCCGGCGATACCGCACATGGAAAGCACTCCTGGGGTGTGCGGGGCGTCATGCCCCGAGCAGCGGGATGAGAAGGAGGGGCAGGACCGGCGTCAGAGGCGTTCGACGTGCGGCTGCGGGCGGGCGTGGCCGCGGGTGTCGAGCAGCAGCGGGGCGCGCCGCTGGATCTCTTCGAGGTCGAACGCCGAGTGCCGCTGGAGGAGGATGACCAGGTCGGCCGTCTCCAGGGCGGTGGGCAGGTCGGCGGCCGACGCGACGGAGGTGCCGTCGACGGACCACTCGGGCACGTACGGGTCGTGGTAGGAGATGTCGGCGCCGCGGGCCCGCAGCCGTTTGACGACGTCACGGGCGGAGGTCTCCCGCTGGTCGGCGATGTCCGCCTTGTAGGTGACGCCGAGGAGCAGGACGCGGGCGCCGCCGAGGGTCTTGCCGGCCCGGTCCAGCAGGTGCTGGGCGCGTTCCACGACGTAGCGCGGCATGCGGGTGTTGATCTCCTGGGCCAGTTCGACCATGCGGAACGGGTAGCCGAGCGTGCGGACCTTGTGGGCGAGGTAGTTGGGGTCGATCGGGATGCAGTGGCCGCCGACGCCGGGGCCGGGCCGGAACGCCTGGTAGCCGAAGGGTTTGGTGGCGGCGCAGGAGATCGCGTCCCACAGGTCGATGCCGAGTTCGTTGCAGAAGACGGCCATCTCGTTGACCAGCGCGATGTTGACGTGCCGGTAGGTGTTCTCGATGAGCTTGGCCATCTCGGCCTCGCGGGTGCCGGTGGCCTGTACGACGGTGTCGACGAGCTTGCCGTAGAAGGCCGCGGCGGCGGTGGCGCAGGCGGGGGTGTGGCCGCCGACGACCTTGGGGGTGTTGCGGATGCCGTAGACCTTGTTGCCGGGGTCGACGCGTTCCGGGGAGAAGGCCAGGTGGAAGTCGCGTCCCGCGGTGAGACCGGAGCGTTCGAGGAGGGGGCGGACCACCTCGTCGGTGGTGCCCGGGTAGGTGGTCGACTCCAGGACGACCAGGGTGCCGGGCCGCAGGTGGCGGCCGATCGCCTCGCAGGCGCTCTCGACCATGGCCAGGTCGGGTCCGCCGTGCGGGGAGAGCGGGGTGGGGACGCAGATCACGACGGTGTCCGTCTCGGCGACGGCGCTCTCGTCGGTGGTGGCGGTGAAGCCCTGGGCGCGGACGCCGCTGACGGTGGCGTCGTCGATGTCGTCGACGTGCGAGACACCGTCGTTGAGGCGGGCGACGATCTCGGGGTTCTTGTCGAGTCCGACGACCGTCAGTCCGGAGCGGGTGGCTTCCACCGCGAGGGGCAGGCCTACGTAGCCGAGGCCTATGACGACAAGGTCACTGCGCACAACGGTCCCTTTCGAGTGGGAGGGTGCGGGGCGGATGGACGAGTGGGGGTCAGTCGCCGCGGGCGCGGACGGCGAGCACGGCGACCAGCAGGGTCGGCAGGAGCAGCAGCGCGAAGGCCAGCCGGTAGCCGCCGAGCGGGGTCGCGCCGGCGGCGAGGCAGGCGTTGAGGACCCCGGAGGCCAGCGCCAGCACGACGACCTGACCGAGATTCATGTTGGTCTGCATGGCGCTGGTGGTGTGGCCCTGCCGGTGCGGGGGGCTGTGCTTGAGGGAGAGCACGGTGACGCAGGGGTCGAGCAGGCCCATGCCGATGGCGGACAGCGGCATGGCCGCGGCGGCCGTGACCGGGGGGAGGCCGCCGGAGCAGCCGGCCGCCGCGAGGGCGACGGACGCGGTCATGATGAGGGCGCCCACCGTGACGAGGCGGTGCCGGGCCACGTGCTGGAGCGCCTTGCCCTGCACCCAGGAGGCGCCGGCCCACAGCACCGCGGAGGCGGTGAACGCCACGCCGACCACGAGCGCGGCGACCCGCCGTTCGGTGATCAGCATCAGCGGCACCAGGGCCTCGATGGTGAAGTACGTGCCGGAGGTCAGGCCGCGCAGCAGCACCGCGGTCGGCAGTCCGCGGGCGCTGCGCCAGGTCCCGCGCGGCAGCAGCCTCGGGGCGAAGACGGCGAGCAGTACGACGCCGGCGGCGACGAACGCCAGGTGGCGCGGGTCCCAGTCGGAGACGCCGTACTGGCCGAGCGCCGCGCCCAGGCTGAGCATGGCCGCGACCAGCAGCGGGGGCCGGGCGGCCCGTTCACCGGCGGGCGGTACGGCGGCTGAGGCGCCGTCCGCGGGTCTGCGCAGGACGACGACGAGGGCGACGGCGGGCAGCGCCGTCAGCACGGCCAGGCCGTAGAAGACGGCGCGCCAGGACCACCACTGGACGACCACGCCGGCGAGCGGCGGGCCGAGCAGCGACGGGATGACCCAGCTGGCGCTCATCATCGCCAGCATCCGGGGCCGCAGGTGCTCGGGGTAGGCCTGGCCGATGGCGGTGGTCACGGACACCGCGACCATCCCCGCGGCCAGTCCGTCCACGAACCGGCCGGCGGCGAGCTGCCACACCGAGACGCTCGACGCGGACACCAGCAGGGTGAGGACCGACAGGACCATGCCGAGCGCCAGGGGCCGGCGGGCGCCCGCCCGGTCCGCCCAGTGCCCGCCCAACACCCCGCCGAACAGGCTGGCGGCGACGAAGCAGCCGGCCACGACGGGGAACAGGGAGACGCCGTCCAGTTCCCGGGCGGCCGTGGGCAGGGTGGGCACCACGGCCAGGGCGGCGAACCCGGTCAGGAACATCACCACGGCGAACGTCAGGGTGGCGGCGAGGTGGGCCGGCGAGAAGATCCCGCTCTCCGTGGCCGCGGCCGGCTCGGGTGCCGCCTGTTTCTCCGCCATCGTCAGGCCCACAGTCCGCCGAGGTCGTCATGGGTGTCGCAGGCCAGCCACTGGGCCTGGGCCCGGGCGCCGCCCGGCACGGACGCCGACGGCCGCCAGCCCGTCTCGGCGGTGATCAGGGCGGTGGACATGACCGGGGTGTGCGGTGCGGCGGCCGGTGCCTGCTCCCACGGGGTGCGGCGGGCCGTCTCGGTGACCAGCTCGGCGAACGCGGTCTCGTCGTAGCCGGCGGACGCGACGTTGTAGACCCCGGCGCCGGCCGGACGGGCGAGGAGCGCGGCGAGGGCGTCGGCCATGTCGCGGTAGTCCACGATCTGGTGCCGGCGGCCCTCGGTCAGGGGCATGGGGCGCCGGGTCCAGGCCCGCAGCATCCAGTCGGCGAGGACCCCGCTCAGCGGGGCGTGCGGGCCCACCGGCTCGGCGCACCGCACGATCTGCACGGGTGTCCCCGTCTGCCGGCCCCAGGTCCGGCACTGCTCCTCCGCGTCCCACCACAGCCGGGCCTCCGCGTCCGTCGGGCGCTCGCGCACGGAGTCCTCGGTGCGGTCCTCGGCGGCGCCGCCCCGGTAGACGGCGGCCGAACTCACGTGGAGCAGCCGCCGCGCGCCGAGCTTCTCGGCGTCGGCGAGCAGGTCCGGCAGCGGGTAGCCGGTGTCGTGCGGGGTGCCGAGGTGGACCACGGTGTCCGGTGACC
This sequence comes from Streptomyces sp. NPDC046727, assembly GCF_040645635.1. Taxonomy (NCBI): domain Bacteria; kingdom Bacillati; phylum Actinomycetota; class Actinomycetes; order Kitasatosporales; family Streptomycetaceae; genus Streptomyces; species Streptomyces sp. NPDC046727. Next base: position 102,331 of record NZ_JBEYYR010000024.1, on the reverse strand, counting down.
GCTGCGGGTCCAGCCGTTCGGTGTGCGCGGCGGCGCAGCCCGCGTCGGTCAGCAGCCGCGCCAGCTGCGCGGCGAAGGCCGGGTCGCCGCCGGTGACGACGACGCCGGGTGCGGGGGCGGGGCGGGAGGTGCCGACGGTGGCGCGGTGGGCGGCCCGGCCGGCGTCGAGGGCGGTCAGGGCGAGTTCGCGGACGAGCGGGATCATCGGGACGAGTTCGGCGCCGGTGTACTCCTCGCACAGGCCGCCGGGGCCGAGGGAGTCCATCACCGCCGCCGCCACGGCGGGGTCGGGGTCCCGCTCGGTCAGGCCGGCCAGCGCGACTCCGGTCGCGAAGGCGGTGAGCCACACCTGCCGGCACACGGTGCCGGGCAGCTCGGGCAGGTCCGCCGCCGCGAGGCCCGTCTCGCAGCGGTCGAGCAGGCCGATGCGCCGCAGATACCGGTCGGTGTCCAGGACCTCCCGGCCTTCCGCCTGCCGTACCGCGCATTTGGACTCGCCGTACTGGTAGAAGGGCACCACGGAGAATGCGGGGCAGATGTCGTCCGGTTCGGGGGAAAAGGACGCGCGGTCGGTGAAGAAAGTGGCGCGGCGCCATCCGTGGGTGCTGTTTCCGGCGATGCTCGGTACGTCGTCGTGGTCGACCGTACTGGGGACGGCGATGCGCACCGGAATACCGAGCGCCTTGAGATACCGCTGGATCACCACGTCGTAGGGCCAGCCGTCGCCGTGTTCCGCCGCGAATCGCTCGTATCCGCGGGCGGCTTCGCCGGGCAGCATCAGGGCGAGGGAGGGTACGTGTTCGTCGATGGCGTACGCCCAATGCGCGCCGGTGAGCGCGCCGAGGCGTACGACACCGCTGTTTCTGCCTTCCCAGCCCTCGTAGAAGGCGACCGCCTCACCGGGGACGGCGGCGGCGACCTTTTCCAGGTAGGGGAAGAAGTCCTCGGCGATGAGGACGTCGTCCTGGAAGACCACGTGGTGGGTGGCGTCCGTCCCGACGCTGCTCCAGGACGGGTTCGCGGTGCGCAGCGCGGTGGGCGGGCCGGAGGGGTCCGGGTCGGTGACGACGCGGACGCGCCCCCGTGGGTCCTTGGCCGCGATGGCCTCGGCCGCGGCGCGGCGTCGCGGGTGGGTCATCACGGCACCGGTCAGAACGACAGCGTTCACAGCTTTCCCATCTGGCTGTTGGGGGCCGGGCCGGTGGTGGGGCCGGCCCGGCGGTGGGGGTGTCGGCGACCTGGGTGGTCAGTCCTCGGCGAAGCCCGCGTTGCGGACCTGGCGCACGTTCTCGCCCAGGCCGTGGTCCGCGCCCCGCGCGCGTTCGTGCCGGATCATGGCGGCGGGGCGGTAGTTGAGGATGTAGGCGCGGCGCGTGCCGTCCGTGGTGTTGCCCCGGGAGTAGTGCAGCGTGAAGCCGGAGTGGGCCACTGCTTCCCCCGCCCGCAGTGGCACCGGGGTGGCGCCCGGCTCGTCCTCGGAGCAGTCGCACTCGATGTTCTTGCCGTCGCCGGTCGGCCGGTGCGGGCGCAGCGGCTTCTCGTGCGAGCCGCGCACGTACCACATGCAGCCGTTGTCGACGTCGGCGTCGTCCAGCGCCACCCAGAGGGAGACGGCCCGGTGGTCGGGCATGTCGATCCAGTAGGCCGCGTCCTGGTGCCAGGGCGTGGGGACGGCGGTGTGCGGATCCTTGTGGATCATCATGTCGAAGTCGAGTTCCGCGTCGGCGCCGATGAGTTCGCGGGCGACGGAGAGCGCCTTGCGGTGCAGGGGGAGTTCCCGCAGTGGCGGGTGGAGGGCCGACGGCCACATGATCTGGGTGATGTTCTCCCGGATGCCGTCCTTGCGCGGCACGTGGGAACCGAGATCGGAGCGCTTGTCGCCCGCCTCGATGTCACCGCTCAGGAAACGGTCGTAGATGTCCCGGTAAACCGCGAGTTCACCGGGTGATACGAGTTCTCCGACGGCGGCGAATCCGTCGGCCGTGAACTTCTGCGCAAGGTCGGAAAGCACCTGCGTCGTCAAGACAAACATCCCCTTCGCCCCTTCTCCCAGCGGACTGAGAGCACAGCGCACCCCGAGAAGGGGGATCGTCGAATGGAAAGTCCAGCGAGCCTTCGAAGAGCTGGTCTGGACCATTGATCATGACGGGACGGGAATCTACGGGGGCCGCCGCCCCAAGGTCAACAGTGATCAGAAAAATGGTCCAGACCTATAGCGTGCAGTTGATCAAGCGGCTACGGTTCACCGGGCAACGGGCAGCGCAGCAAGGAGGAGACAGGCGTGACGAGCACGGCCGGCACACTCCGCGTCGAGGCGGCGGTGCGCCGCAATCCCTACGCGTACATGCTCACGGACGAGGAACTGACCGAACTGCTGGCGGAGCTGGGCCGGCGCCGGGCCGAGAGCGTCCGGCGCAATCACGAGGCGCCGGAGGGCGAGGCTCCGCGCGGCCCCTACCCGCGCCCCGCGATGGGCTTCGTCGTCCTCGACCCGACGGCGGATGCGGGCACCGCCCCCGCCGACGCCGTACTCGGCGCCCTCACGATCGGGGACGACGCGCGCCGCTTCCTCCCCAAGGCCGCGGCCAAGGCCGTCGCGCACCGGCGCCTCGGCGGCGACAACGGCACGTCCGTGCACACCGATCCGCACCTGCTCGGCACCGGCGCCTTCCGCTACGGCCACTCGGCCGAGGTGCGCGGCCTGATCGTCGCCGCCAGCTCCCAGACCACCGACCAGGACCTGTACGAGGCCTCCCGGCTGGCCGCCGAGCTCGTCGAGGAACTCGGCGCCCGCCACCGCGCCCACGAGTGGGAGCGGGGCGAGGCCGACTGGCTGACCGGCACGGGCGAGACCCCGAAGGAGTACCAGGAGATGGTGTCCTGGTTCCCTGAACCGGCCGCGTGAGACCGCCGGTTCAGCCGTCGCCCTCGCGCGGTACGGGTGTGAAGGTGCGGCTCGCCAGATAGGCGGGGCGGGGGCGCGGGGCCGCGTACGGCGTTCCGATGGCGTTCTCCACGCTGTTGTAGACGACGAAGAGGTTGGTCCGCGGGAACGGCGAGACGTTCGGGGCGGAGGCGTGCAGGCTGTTGGAGTCGAAGGCCACCGCCGACCCCGCCGGTCCGGTGAACTGGCGGATGCCCAGGTCCCGGGCGAGCGCGGCGACCGCGGTACGGTCCGCCGGTCCCGCGGGCAGGTTCTTCCCCCGCAGCGATGTGCGGTGGTAGTCGGGCGGTGTCTCGCCGGCGGACGGCACGAAGGTGCGGTGCGCCCCCGGGATGATCATGAGGGGGCCGTTGTGCGGGGCGTTGTCGGTCAGGGCGATCGACAGGCTCAGGGCGCGCGGCGCGGGCATGCCGTCCTCCGAGTGCCAGGTCTCGAAGTCCGAGTGCCAGCCGAAACCGGAGCCGTCGAACGCGGACTTCAGGTTCACCCGGGTCTGGTGGACGTACACGTCCGAGCCCAGGATCTGGCGGGCGATGCCGGCGAGCCGCGCGGAGTGCACGACCGCGCGGAACGTGTCGCTCAGCGCGTGCACCTCGAACACCGAGCGGACACCGTCGCCGTCGGGCTCCGGCACCACCCGCCCCGACCCGCGCAGCGAGCCGTCGGCCGCCAGCCGCGCGGTCTCCGCCAGGCAGGCCGCCGTCTGCGCACCGGAGAGCAGCGCGTGGAGGTGCAGGCAGCCGTCACGGTCGTAGGCGTCGAGTTCGGCGGCGGACAGCGGGCCGTCCGCCCCGGGCCGCCAGACCACCGGGTGCCGCCGCGGGAACGGGGCCACGGCCTCGGGAGTGCGCGTCGGGTACGGGTCCCCGGCGCCGACCGAACGCGCCGTACTGGTCATCGCCGGCTCTCCTCCCGTTCGGGGGGCGGTGCGGTGGCCGGGCGCTGGAACAGGGCGCCGGAGTTGCGGTGCGGGAGGTCCACGATCCGCAGGAGTGCGAAGCCCTGCTCCAGGTAGTAGCGGTGCAGCGGGCCGTTCGTCTTCCACGCGTCCAGCCGCAGCCAGCGCTTGCCCCGCCGGGCCGCCAGCGCGCTCGCCCAGTCCAGCAGCCGGGCGCCGAGCGCCTGCCCGGCGACCGCCCGGCTCACCGCGAGGTCGTGGACGTAGAGGGCGGACGAGGGGTCGTCGGCGGACCACCACTCCGGGTCGGCCCGCTCGTCGACGGTGATCGTGGCGACGGGCCGGCCGGCGCGGAGGACGAGGTGACAGTCACCCGCCTCGATGGCCTCCACCCACCGCCACCGACGCGGCGGATACTGCCACTGATCCAGCCCCCGCCCGGCGAGCCACCGCCTCGCCTCCATCCACAGCGCCTCCACCTGCTCCAGGTCACCGGGACGGGCGGCCTGTATGCCGAAGGGGGCAAGCGGCACGGCGGGGGCGGGCACCGCCTTGCCGGGGGCGGGCACCGGTACGCCGGCCTCGTTGGCCGGCATGCCGGAGGCGGACGTCGGCACGTCTTCACCTGGGCGGGCGGCCCGTACGTCGGAAGGGAGAAGCGGCACGACGCGGGCGGGCACCGGCTTGTCGAGAGCCACCACCGGCCTGTCGGGGGCGGGCATCGCACCGGACTCGGCAACAGGCACACCGGAGGCGAGAGGCGGCACGCCGTGAACGGGCACCGGCTCGGCGAGAGCCGCCACCGACTTGTCAGGAGCGGGCACCGGCACACCGGAGGAGGGCGCCGGCACGCCGGAGGCCGGCGTCGGCGCACCAGAGGCAGTCACCGGGACGTCATCACCCGAGCGCGCGGCCCGTACGCCGGAGGCGAGAGGCGGCACGCCGGACTCGGCAACCGGCGCACCCGAGGCAGTCACCGGTGCGTCCTCGCCCGGGCGCGCGGCCCCTGTCCCGGACGGAGGTGCCGGTGGGTCGGTGGTGGTCATCGGGGCCGCTCCGGTTCGTCGCCGGTGAGGAAGGCCAGGGCCACTGCGGCCTCGCAGGCGATGCCCGTGGCGATCACGTCCTCGTCGATGTCCATGCGCGCCGAGTGCAGCGAGGGGGCCTCGTGCGGGGCCACGCCCGGCGGGCACGCGCCGAGGAAGGCCAGGGCGCCGGGCACGGCCCGCAGCACGTACGAGAAGTCCTCCGCCGTCAGCGGCGCGGCCGGCATGACGTCCACCGCCTCCGCGCCGAGCGTGCCGGCGGCGGTGCGCAGGACGAGGTCGGTGAACCCGGGGTCGTTGACGGTGACCGGGTAGCCGGTGGTGACGGTCGCCTCCGCGGTCGCCCCGTGCGCGGCGGCCACCCCGTGGGCGACCCGGACGATCGCCTCGTGCAGCCGCTGCCGGGTCGGCTCGGCCAGCGTCCGCACGGTGCCGGCCAGTTCGGCGGTGTCCGGGATGACGGCGTGGGCGGTGCTCGCGGCCAGCCGGGTCACGCTGAGCACGGCGCTGTCGTCGGCGGCCAGCGTGCGGCTGACCATCGTCTGCAGGGCGAGCACGATCTCGCAGGCCACCGGCACCGGGTCGATGGTGGTGTGCGGCGCCGAGGCGTGCCCGCCGCGTCCCCGGACGACGACCCGGAACCGGTCGGAGGCCGCCATCTGCGGCCCCGGCCGCAGCCGTAGCGCGCCGGCCGGCAGGCGGGGCTGCACATGCAGGGCGAAGGCGGCGTCGGCGCGCTCGCCGGACGCCTCCAGCACCCCCTCCTCGATCATGTGCCGGGCGCCGTGCTCGCCCTCCTCGCCGGGCTGGAACATGAACACCACGCGCCCCGGGAGCGCGTCCCGCCGCCCGGCGAGCAGCCGGGCCGCGCCCACCAGCATCGCCGTGTGGGCGTCGTGCCCGCAGGCGTGCATCAGCCCCGGGTTCCGCGAGGCGAACGGCAGCCCGGTGTCCTCGGTGACCGGCAGCGCGTCCATGTCGGCGCGCAGCAGGATCACCGGGCCGTCGGCCGCCCCGGTGAGGGTCGCGGTCACGGAGGACAGGGCGCGGCCGGTACGGATCTCCAGGCCGAGTCCGTCGAGCGCGTCGAGGACCAGGCGCTGGGTGGCCGGCAGGTCCAGGCCCAGTTCCGGGCCGCGGTGCAGGGCGCGGCGCAGGGCGACCGCTTCGGGGGCCAGCCGGCGCGCCTCGTCCAGCAGGGCCGGACCGGCGGTGGTGACGGCAGTGGCGTCCGGCGTGCCGTGAGCGGCCCGGGGAGCGGGTGTCATGCGGCCGTTCTCCTTCCCGGGCCCGGCCCATGGCGGCGCGGCCCGCAGCGGCGGCACACGAGGAGGCGGTGCTCCCCCACCGTAGGGACGGCGGGGCGGGCCGGACAGTCCCCGACGGACCCGTGGCACCGGATCCGGACAGCGCCTGCTGCTGACAGCATGGCGGATTCCGCCCGCTGACCAGGGGCCGACGCGCTGACATGCTCGACTGAGGACACCCGCAGGCCCGAGTGAGGGTGAGGACCGTTCGATGGCCAAGTCTGCGTCCGCGGGAGCAGCCCGGCAGCCCTGGGAATGGGAGGAGACGGAGTGGCGGCGGCACGTCGGCCGGGTGCGCGCCGGACGCGGCCTCAAACCGGCGTCCTGGCCGGGCGGGGCGCGCTGTGCGGTGGCGCTCTCCTTCGACCCCGACCACGAGACGATCCCGCTCCGGGACGGCGAGGTCCTGCCCGGCAAGCTGTCGCAGGGCGAGTACGGCGCCCGCGTCGGCGTGCCCCGCGTCCTGCGTCTGCTGGAGCGGCACGGCGTACCCGCGACGTTCTTCATGCCGGCCGTGTCCGCCCTGCTGCGTCCGCAGGAGGCCCGCGGCTATGTCGAGGCCGGGCACGAGGTCGCCCTGCACGGCTGGATCCACGAACGGAACATGGAGCTGGAGCACAAACACGAGCGGGACCTCGCCTTCCGGAGCGCGGACGCCCTGGAGCGGATCACGGGCCGACGCCCGGTGGGCATCCGCACGCCCTCCTGGGACTTCAGCGAGCACACCCTGGACATCACCCGCGAGCTGGGCCTCGTCTACGACTCGTCCCTCATGGCGGACGACGAGCCGTACGAGCTGCTCGCCCGGGGCGAGCCCACCGGCGTGGTGGAGATCCCCCCGGAGTGGATCCGGGACGACGCGGCCTACCTGAACATGGACCGCTACTCCGCCGTGCGCCCCTACACCCCGCCCCGGCAGCTGATCCCGCTGTGGCGGGACGAGTTCGACGCGGCCCGCGCGGAGGGCGGCCTGTTCCAGCTGACGATGCATCCGCACGTGATCGGGCACCGCTCCCGGATCGTGGTCCTGGCCGAGCTGCTGGACCACATGGGCGCCCTCGGTGACGTCTGGTTCGCGACCCATGCCCAGGTCGCGCGGTACGTGTGGCAGGAGGCGTCCGGAAACGGCGCGCCCTGATGACGTGGGTGCCGGGGCCGCGGGACGGCCTGGCGCCGACGCCGGTGGTCCGCCTCGGGGTGGAGGTCGCCGGCATCCCGCGGGAGCTGTGGCTGAAGCTGGAGGGCTACAACCCGTACGGGTCCGTCAAGGGGCGTACGGCGCTGGCCCTGTGGCGGGACGTGGCGGGCCGGGTGGATCCGGGCGCGGGGCTGGTGGAGTCCACGTCCGGCAATCTCGGTCTGGCGCCGGCCGCGCTGGCCGCCGCCCACCGGGTGCCGTTCACCGCGGTGGTCGACCCGCGCACCAGTGCCGCGCTGCTGTACGACATCCGCGCGCTCGGCGCCCGGGTCGTCACCGTGGACACCCCGGACGGCGCCGGCGGCTACCTCCTGGGCCGGCTGGCCCGGGTGCGGGCCCTGCTCGACGAGCGGCCGGCCCTGGTGTGGACCGACCAGTACCGCAACCCGGCCAACCCGGCCGCCCACGCGAGCGGCACCGCGCCCGAGCTGCACCGGCAGACGCGCGGGGCGCCGATGAGCGTCCTGGTGGCCGTGTCCACCGGGGGCACGCTCGCCGGGTTCCGGCGGTACGTCGCCGAGTCCGGCCCCGACTGGGAGCTGGTCGGGGTGGACGCGGCCGGTTCGGTGGCCCTGGGCGGCCCGGCGGGCCCCCGTCCGCTGTCCGGGTTCGGCTCCAGCCGCCCGTCGGCCTTTCTCCCCGACGGCCACCGGCCCACGGTGTACGTTGAGCCGGAGGAGGCGGTGACGGTGTGCCTGTGGCTGCGCGACACCACCGGGATCGGCGTCGGCGCCAGTGCGGGCGCCCTGGTCGCGGCGGCGCTGCGGCTGTTCCGGGCCGACGCCCGGCGCACCCGCGCCGCCTGTCTGTGCCCCGACGGCGCCGACCGGTACCTGGACACCGTCTACTCCCCGGTCTGGCGCCGCGCGCACGGCATGACCGGGGCCGCCCCGCTGCCCGGCGTACGGGTGCTCGCCGTCGACGGCTCGGGGCCGCTGACCGAGGGAGCCCGGTGAACGCGGACAGCGAGGAGCGGGACTGGTACACGAGGGCGGGCGTCCGCCGGGACCCCCGCCGGCTGCTGCGGGACGAACTGCGCGGCGGTCAGCTGTACTTCCCGCCGGCCCTCGTCCCGTACGGCGACCACCCCCTGGTGCGGGCCCTGCCCGCCGGCGCGCGGGACGCGCTGGCCGCCCGGCACCTGTTCCAGTACCTCGGCTTCACCACCCACTTCGAGACCGAGGTGGTCAACCGGGCCACCCAGCGCATCGCGACGGGCCGCGCCGGCGTCGACAGCACCGCGGCGACCCGGCTCGACGCCTTCCGGATCTACTGCGACGAGGGCTACCACGCGCTGTACAGCTTCGACGTCATCCGGCAGATCGCGGACGCCTCCGGGATCGAGCCGGTGCCGTACGACTTCACGCCGTTCCGGGAGCGGCTCGACGCGGTCGGCCGGGCGGCGCTGCCCGGAGAGCCGGTGCTGGCGCAGCTGCTCCAGGTCGTCGTGTTCGAGACGCTGGTCACCGCGATCCTCAACGACGTGCCCAAGGACGACCGCGTACTGACCGTGGTCCGGCAGATCGTGCGGGACCACGCCCGGGACGAGGGCTGGCACCACGTGTTCTTCGCCCGCTTCTTCCGGGAGCTGTGGGCCCGGCAGTCGCCCCCGGAGCGGGTCCGCACCGCCCGCTGCCTGCCGGGGCTGATCCGCAACAGCCTGCTGCCCGACCTGCGCCCGGTGCGGGCCGCGCTGACCGCGGCGGGGCTCGGCGCGGCGCGAGTGGAGGAGGTCGTACGGGACTCCTATCCGCGCGCCGCGACGGAGCGGGGGATGCGCGAGGCGGCGCGGCACGCGCTGCGGCTCTTCGAGGAGACGGGCGTGCTCGCGGTCGACGGTGCCCGGGACGCCTTCCACGCGGCGGGACTGCTGACCGAGGCGGAAGGGGACGGCCCATGACGGAACGCTTCCCGGCGGAGGAACTGCTCTTCCCCGACCGGGCGGACGTACTGGAGTGCGCGGCCGGGATCGATGTGTGCCAGGTCGTCACCGACGCGCTGGTCCGGCACGCCCGCGGCGCCGGCGAGGGCTACCTGACCGCGGCCTGGCTGCGGCCGGGCACCTTCGTCGCCCATGTCTCGCTGTCGGACCTGCTGCCCGACGCCCTGCTCGGCGCTCAGGCCCTGTACGTCGACGACGTGGACCTGGTCGCGGACAACCCGCGCCGGGTGCTGGGCACGCTGATGCGGGACGGCCGGGTCACGGCCCGGGAGCCGGGGCCGGTGGGCGGGCGGGGCATCAACGGCACCCTCGGCCAGGTCCTCGCCGGCGTGGTCCCGGCGGTGCGGCCCGGCCCCGGGCATGTCGTCAGCAACCCGTTCGGCATGGCCGTCCTGGACGTGGCGCTCCTCGGTGCCGTCCACGAGGTCGCCCTGCGCCACAAGTCGGGCCGGCGCCTGCGTCTGTGCTGAGCCGCGCCCTTCCCGTCACACGAAGAGGTGGACTGCCCATGCGTGACACAGCCGGTGAACTCCCCTCCCTCCTCGGTGTCCCGGCCCCCGCACCGGAGCGAGGACTGTTCACGCTGGCCGAGTTGCCGCCCGAGCGGCTGCTCCGGCTCGTCGCCCGGTCCGTCGAGCTGTTCCGGGACCGGGGCGCGCACGACCGGCCGCTGCGGGACCGGCTCGTCGGCGTGCTGTTCACCCGTACCTCCACCCGCACCCGGACCGCCTTCCAGAGCGGCGCCGTACGGCTCGGCGGCACGCCCGTCGTGTACGGCCCCGCCGATCTCCAGCTGAACACCGGCGAGTCGGTGCCGGACACCGGCCGGGTCCTCGGCGCCATGCTCGACCTGCTGGTCGCGCGCACCGCGGGACCGCTCGCGGAGCTGCGGGAGCTGTCCCGGGCGGGCCGGCTGCCCGTGGTCAACGCGATGGCGACCGAGGAGCACCCCACCCAGGGCGTGTCCGACCTCGCCGTGCTGGCCCTGGCCTTCGGCGACCTGACCGGCATCCGGGTGCTGTACGCCGGGGAGGGCAACAACACGGCCACGGCCCTCGCCCACGGGCTGGCGGCGGTACCCGGCGCCCGGGTCACCTTCGCCACCCCGCCCGGCTACGGCCTGCCCGGGGACGCGCTGGCCGCGGCCCGCAAGAGCGCCGAGGCCACCGGGGCCCGGCTCGACGAGATCCACGACCTCGCGGACGCGCCCGCGGCGGCGGACGTCGTGTACACCACGCGCTGGCAGACCACCGGCACCAGCAAGCCGGACGCCTCCTGGCGGCAGGCGTTCCGCCCCTTCCACGTGGACGGCGCGCTGCTGGCGCGGTGGCCGCGCGCCGTCTTCCTGCACGACCTGCCGGCCCACCGGGGCGACGAGGTCGCGGGAGAGGTTCTGGACGGGCCCCGGTCCCTGGCCTGGACCCAGTCCGCGATGAAACTGCCCAGCGCCATGGCCGTCCTGGAGCACGTGGCCGGGGCGCCGCCCGGCTGACCCCCCGCGCAACGCCGCCCTCACATCAACCCGTACGGAAGGAGCGCGCCATGCCGCCTGTCTCACGCGTGGGCGAGTACACCCACCTCACCGCGCGGGATCTGACCCCGCCCGGGGAACCCGAGGTCTTCTTCGAACCGGCCGACACCGAGATCGGGGTGTGGGTCGCCGCCGATCTGCTGCCGCCCGGTGGCGGGGGCACCGTACTGGACCTCGGTTCGGGCAGCGGTGCGGCGGCCGCCGCCATGGCGCGGGCCGGAGCGGCCCGCGTGCACGGCGTCGACTCGGGCCGCCAGACCCTGCGCTGGGCCGAGCGGCACCACGCCTCGCCCGACGGGCGGGTCACCTTCGCGCTCGGCGACTACTCCGTGCTGAGCCCCCGGGAGCTGCTGGCGACCGCGCCCGGGGAGCTGCCCGGCCCGATCGTCGTCACCAGCAACCCCGCCTATGTGCCGCTGCCCCCGGAGGCGGCCCGGGAGCGGCCCTCGATCAGCGGCGGCGCGGACGGCCTCAAGTGGGCCGGGGCCATCATCGGGCACGCCCGCGCCCTCGGCGCGGACCTCGGCCTCACCATCGGCAGCTACTCGACCCCGCGCCGCGCGGTGGCCCTGCTCGCCGAGGCGGGCTACCGGATCGCCACCGTGACCCTGTGCCCCCTGCCGTTCGGCGCGTTCACCCTGCGCCACCCCGAGCGGGTCCTCGCCCTGGAGGAGCGCGGCGAGGCCGTGCTGTGGCGGTCCGGCCCGGACCCGCTCGCGTACTTCGTCGTCGGTCTGGCCTGCCGCCGCGCCACCGACACCGACACCGACACCGAACAGGCCGGCAGCGCCAAGGAACTCATGGATCTGCTGCACACGGCGGCCCGGTCCACCGGCACCCGGCTGGAGAGCCTGGACGCGCCGGGCGGGGCCCCGCCGCCGTGGCCCGTGCGCGTCCTGGACCTGCCGCCCGCAGTCGCCCGCCACCACTGGTAGTCCGCCCGCCCAGGGAGCCTCCCCCATGTCCTCGCCCGTCCCGCACGACCCCGAGCCGCCCATACCCGCCGCGCTGGTCTCGCCCGTCAACGTCACCGCCGGCGCCGTCGAGCACAGCGTCGACGTCGTCCGCCCCCGGCTGCGCGCCCGCCCGTCCCGGCGGGTGGCCCTGTACGCGGGGGTGCAGATCAACGGGGCGCCGCACCTCGGCACCGATGTCATGCAGACGGCGGCCTTCCTGCTGGCCCGGTCCGCCCGGGACCGGCTCGGGGTGCGGCCCGCGCTCCGTTTCGGCGCGCTGGACAACGCCCCGCACGACACCCGCGTCTGCCCGCGCACCGGCACCACGTACACGCGGTCGTACCACCACGCGCTGGGTCCGGCCCGGATCGAGGAGCTGGTGAAACGGTTCTACGGCGGCCTGTTCGACGCGCTCACCGCGCTGACCGGGGTGCCGTACACCGTCGAGACGTACACCCGGCAGCAGCGGACGCCCGCCTTCCGTGAGGAGTTCCTGGCCTCTCTCGGCCAGTGGGAGCGGCTGCGCTGGACGCTGGCGCCGTCCAGCGGGCAGGTGCCGGTCAGCGTGCCCTGCCCGGAGTGCGGCTGGCTGCAGAAGTCCGGCGAGCACACCGAACTCCTCGACGCCGACGGCCGGCGGGCCCGGTTCGCCGCGCTCTGCCTCGACCACGGGCGGTACGAGACCGACGTACGGCCCGACGGTCAGGGGTGGCTCGGGCTGAGCACGCTACACCGCAACCTCGTCAAGGAGCGGCTGGCCGACCGGGACGAGGCCCTGCCCGTCGTCGTCAAGGGCGCGGACTGGGCGGCGGGTTGCCGGCTGCTGGACGAGGCGTTCCTCTGCTTCCCGGACAGCCGTCCGCCGGCCCGCGTGTTCACGCCGGTCGTCCTGTCCGCGTCCGGCGCCAAGCTCTCCAAGTCCCTGATGCGGGAGGGCGGGGCGGCCCTCTCCCCGGACACCCCGCCGTGGATGCTGGACGCGACGCGCTGGCCGGGCACGCCGGAGGGCTACGCCGCGCTGCTGCACCGGCTGGTGTCGCTGATGCTGTCCGAGCCGCGGCACTTCGAGCGCGGGTACACCACCTCCGAGATCGCCCGGCTCATCGCCGGGCCGGGCTAGAGGTCGAGCGCCGCGGGGGCTCGGGCCGGGTCCGGCGGCGCGGGGGCGGACCAGGCCGCCGTGCAGGCCGCCCACAGTCCGGCGCCCAGGTCGCCGCGTCCCGTCAGCAGCAACTCCTCGTCCTCGACCCGGGCGTGCCAGCCCTGGCACCGCCACGACCCGTCGGCCTGCCGGCCGGCGGCCAGTGGCGGCGCGCACAACGCCCGTAGATCCCGGCCGACATGGGTGGGCCTGCGGTGCGGCGGCGCGGTCAGCAGGTCGGCCGGGCCGGTGCGGCCGGTGAGGACCAGCAGGCTGTCGTACCCGGCCCGGCGCGCGCCCTGTACGTCGGTGTCCAGGCTGTCGCCCACCATCAGCGGCCGGCGCGCCTCGGCCCGCTCGGCGGCCTCCCGGAGCAGGGCGGCCGACGGCTTGCCCGCGACGACCGGCTCCGCCCCGGTGGCGGCCCGTACCACCGCGACCAGCGCGCCGTTGCCGGGGGCGACGCCCCGCTGGGTGGGCGCGGTCAGGTCGGTGTTGGTGCCATGCACACCTTCCGCACCGTTCGAAGCTTTCCGCCGACCATCCGCCTGCTCCTCGTCAACCGACTCGGCATCGACGTCGGCTTCTACCTGCTGATCCCCTACCTCTCCACCCACCTCAGCGACGACCTCCACCTGTCCGCGGCGGCCACCGGCGCCGTCCTGGGCGCCCGCCAGCTCAGCCAGCACGGCCTGTTCGTGGTGGGCGGCACGGCCGCCGACCGGCTGGGCGCGCACCGGGTCATCCCGTTCGGCTGCGCGGTGCGCACGGCCGGCTTCGCGCTCTTCGCCTTCGGCGACGGCGTGCCGGCCGCGCTGGCCGCGTCGGTGCTCAGCGGGCTGGCGGGCGCGCTGTTCTACCCGGCGGTGCGGGCCTACGTCGCCGAGGCCGCCGCCGACCGCAAGGCCGAGGCGTTCGCCCTGTTCAACGTCTTCGCCACCACCGGCGGACTGCTCGGCCTGCTGCTGGGCAGCGCGCTGTGCCTCATCGACTTCCGGGTCACCGCGCTCGCCGCGGCCGCCGTGTTCGGCGTCCTGACGGTGGCTCAGTTCTTCGTGCTGCCCGAGCACCACGTCCGGCCCGCCGCGAGCACCGTGTTACGCGACTGGCGCGAGGCCCTCGGCCATCACGCGTTCCTGGCCTTCGCGCTCACCATGTCGGGCATGTCGGCGCTGGAGAGCCAGGTGTATCTGCTCTTCACCGAGAGCGCCCGCCGGGCCTCCGGCTGGGACAGTGCCGCCGCCCTGCTGCCCCTGGTGGGCACGGTGGCGAACCTGCTGCTCCAGCTGCGCGTCACCGCCCTGACCCGGCAGCGCGGCGGCACGGAGACGTGGATCGCGCCCGGCGTGCTGCTCATAGGGCTCGGCTTCCTCCCCCCGGCCCTGACGGACAGCCTCGGCACGACCGGCACCGCCGTACGGCTCGCCCCGCTCGTCCTCGGCGCGCTCCTGCTCCACCTGGGCGTGATGGTCGCCCAGCCGCCGGCCATGGAACTGGTCTCGCGGTACGCCACCGACCCTACGACGGGCGCCTACTTCGGCCTGTTCCACGTCCTGTCGGGCACCGTCGGCGCGGCCTGCACCGGCGGGGTCGGCTGGGTGATGGACCGGGCCGCCGACACCGGCCGGACCTGGCTCCCCTGGGCCTGCTGCGCCGCGCTCGGCACCCTGTCCGCCGCCGCGGTCGCCGTGCTGCAACGCCGGCACGCCCTGCCCACCGATCCTGCGGCGACGTACGCCTGACGCGGCGTCCGCTCGGGCGAACACTCGGTAAAGAGCGGGGAACAAATCAAACAGATGGGGAGGAACCGCACAGAAGCACGGATCGAAGGGACAGCATCGTGCGCACGTTCCTCGCCGCCGTCGGCGCCTGTCTCGCCACCGCTCTCGGCGCCGCCGGCACGCCCGCGGCGGGCGGCTTCCTGGTGTCCGTCGTCAACAACACGAACCGGACGGCCTACGTCTACCCGAACGCCGGCTGCTTCGGCCCGTACGAAGGCTGGGTGCTGCCCGGCGGACAGGCCACCATGAACGGCGCTTACGTCTCCATCGACCAGCGGCCGATCACCGCCAACGGCCCTCAGCAGAAAGGGACTTGCGGATGATCCCGCGTACTGGTGACAGGTTTCGATCCGTTAGACGTTCCGTTCAACTGCCGTGCAAGTACGCGAGTCCCTGAAGGTGCTGCGCAAGCCGGTACTGGAGACGGACCCGGACCTCGTCATGTCGCTCGGCCTCTCCCCCCGCGCCGGCATCTCGATCGAGCGTGTCGCCATCAACGTCAACGACTGTCCCGCCGCCGACAACGCCGGCCGGACGGCGAAGGGCGAGCCCATCGTCGCCGACGGCCCCACCGCCTGCTTCTCCACCCTCCCGAGCAAACGCTGCGTTGCGGAGGTGCCGTCGGGGCGAGTCACTGATGATCTCGGCGCCGCTCGGGTGAACGGTGGCCGCCCTCTCGGCGTGGCGGCCACCGTCCCCGCGTCACCACAGGTCACATCGTTTCTGCGCCTGCGGTGCCTGGTGGGGCGGGTGGGACTCGAACCCACGGCCGACGGATTATGAGTCCGCTGCTCTAACCGGCTGAGCTACCGCCCCATAGCGGCGTGTCGCGTACATGTGTGCGCGCCGTCTGCCGCAGCATAGCCGCTCATACGATCTCCTGCTTCGGATGGTCGGCTTCTGCGCTGCTCATGACCTTGAGGACAGCCCCGCGGGCGCGGTGGTTCCCGCGGACATGAAAAAGGACCCCGGAGGGGTCCTCGTTCAGCGCTCCCCCGACTGGACTCGAACCAGTAACCTGCCGGTTAACAGCCGGCTGCTCTGCCAATTGAGCTACGGAGGACCGAAGCTCCCCCGACTGGACTCGAACCAGTAACCTGCCGGTTAACAGCCGGCTGCTCTGCCAATTGAGCTACGGAGGATCGCCTCGTTGCATCGAACGTACCTACCTGGGTATTCGCCAGGGGGCGCTCGCTCGCTGCGACACATACATTAGCGCAAGCAGGGGGGTGCTCCGCCAATCGGTACCCCTCGGCACCAGCGCCGCACCACAGACCTACGCACGGGAAGGGTGGCAGCCATGCGCTACCGGCTCACGTTCCTCGCCGGACTGGCCCTCGGTTACGTACTAGGTACGCGGGCCGGACGGGAGCGCTACGAGCAGCTGAAGAAGTCGGCCCGCGGGATCGCGCAGAACCCCGCGGTCCGCAACACCGCCGAGACGGCCGCCCAGCAGGGCCGCGTCTACGTCGGCAAGGCCTTCCACACGGTCAGCGACAAGGTCGGCGACCGGGTCCCGGAGTCGGTGGCCCAGCGCGTCCGGTCCCTGCGCGAGCGCAGCGTCAACGGCACGCCGGAGGACGACTGGGGCACGAGCGACACGTAGGTCCGCGGCCGGCGGCCAGGGCGACTGGGCGTCCTGGCCGAACCATGCGCAGGGATGCTGCAAAATTCTCAGCATGGGGATAGTCGCCGGCTTGGACAGTTCACCGGACTTCACGCGCATCGTGGTCTGCGACACAGACACCGGCGCCGTACTCCGCCAGGGATACGCGCCGCATCCGGTCGAAGCGCCGGACGGCGCGCGCCCGAGCGACGTCGACCCGCAGGCCTGGCTGCTGTCCCTCGGCGAGGCCGCGGGGGGCGGCCTGCTGGAGGGCGTGCAGGCCATCGGCGTGTCGGCGCAGCAGAACGCGGTGGTCCCGCTGGACGCCCAGGGCAACACCGTCCGCCCCGCCCTGGTCGGCGGCGACAAGCGCGCCCAGGTCGCGGCGGCGGACCTCGTGGACGCGCTCGGCGGCCGGGAGGCATGGGCGCAGGCCGTCGGCTCCGTGCCCCAGGCGGCCCGCCCGGTCACCAAGCTGCGCTGGCTCGCGAAGAGCGAGCCGGAGAACGCGCTGCGCACGGCGATGCTGCTGCAGGCCCACGACTGGCTCGTCTGGCAGCTGCTCGGCCGGCCCGTGCGCCGGACCACCGACCGCGGCGGGGCCTCCGGCACCGGGTACTGGTCGGCGGCCACCGGCGCCTACCGGCCCGACCTGGTCGAGCTGGCGCTCGGCCACCAGGCGATGCTGCCGGAGGTGATCGGCCCGGCGGACGCGGCCGGTACGACCCCGGAGGGGCTGCTGATCTCCGCCGGCACCGGCGAGACGATGGCCGCCGCGTTCGGGCTCGGCATCGGACTGGGCGACGCGGTCGTCTCCCTCGGCGCGTCGGGCTCGGTGATGGCCGTGCACCCGGAGGCGCTCGCCGACCAGAGCGGGATGATCACCTCCCTGGCCGACGCGACCGGCATGCACCTGCCGGTCGTCACCACCCTGAACGCCGTACGCGCCCTGCGCGGCACCGCCGAACTCCTCGGCCTGCCGGATCTGGAGAGCCTGTCCGACCTGGCGATGAAGTCCACGCCGGGCGCCCATGGCCTCGTCCTCCTCCCCTATCTGGAGGGTGAGCGGACGCCGAATCTGCCGCACACCGCCGGGACCCTCGCCGGACTGCGGCGCGAGTCGATGAAGCCCGAGCATCTGGCGCGGGCCGCGTTCGAGGGCATGCTGTGCGGGCTCGCGGACGCGCTGGACGTGCTGCGCGGGCGGGGCGTGGACGTACGGCGGATCTTCCTGCTCGGCCCGGCCGCCGAGCTGCCCGCCGTGCAGGCCTCGGCGCCGTCGCTGTTCGGCGCCCAGGTCGTCGTACCGCAGCCCGCGGACTACGCGGCGATCGGCGCGGCCCGGCAGGCGGCCTGGGCGCTCGGGGTGTCGCAGGGCACCCTCGATCCGCGCACCCCGCCGGCCTGGCAGGGCGCGGCGGCGCAGGTGCTGGAGCCGGGCGACGAGCTGGCCGTCGGGCAGGCGGTCCGGCAGCAGTTCACGGCGGTGCGGGAGCAGACCCATCCGGGCGCGTTCCACGCCTAGCCGGAGCAATGCGTCCCGCCGGAATAATCGGTTGAGGTAACGCGGGTGGAGTGTTCGACGATAGGGGCCAAGGGCAACCGACCAGCCCCTGTCGTCGACTCCGAGAGACGTAGCGTGCTCATACGACTTCTGCGGACCTATCTCAGGCCCTACAAGAAACCCATAGCCCTTCTGGTGCTGCTGCAGTTCCTGCAGACCTGCGCCACCCTCTACCTGCCCACTCTGAACGCGGACATCATCGACAACGGTGTCGTGAAGGGCGACACGGGCTACATCCTGTCCTTCGGCGCCCTGATGATCGGCATCTCGCTGGCGCAGGTCGTGTGCAACATCGGTGCCGTGTACTACGGCGCCCGGACCGCCTCCGCGCTCGGCCGGGACGTGCGGGCCGCCGTCTTCAACCGGGTGCAGTCCTTCTCCGCACGTGAGGTCGGTCACTTCGGGGCGCCCTCGCTCATCACCCGTACGACGAACGACGTCCAGCAGGTCCAGATGCTGGCCCTGATGACGTTCACCCTGATGGTGTCGGCGCCCATCATGTGCGTGGGCGGCATCGTGCTGGCCCTCGGCCTGGACGTACCGCTGTCCGGGGTGCTGGTCGCGGTCGTGCCGGTGCTCGGCATCTCCGTGACGCTGATCGTGCGCCGGCTGCGCCCGCTGTTCCGGTCGATGCAGGTCCGACTGGACACGGTGAACCGGGTGCTGCGCGAGCAGATCACCGGCAACCGGGTGATCCGCGCCTTCGTCCGGGACGAGTACGAGCAGGGCCGGTTCGGGAAGGCCAACGCCGAGCTGACCGACATGCAGATGGCCACCGGCCGGATGCTCGCCCTGATGTTCCCGATCGTCATGACGGTGGTGAACCTGTCGTCCATCGCGGTGGTGTGGTTCGGCGCCCACCGCATCGACAGCGGCGGGATGGCCATCGGCGACCTGACCGCGTTCCTCGCCTATCTGATGCAGATCGTCATGTCCGTGATGATGGCCACCTTCATGTTCATGATGGTGCCGCGCGCGGAGGTCTGCGCCGAGCGCATCCAGGAGGTCCTGGAGACCGATTCCAGCGTCGTGCCGCCGGCGGCTCCCGTCACCGAGCTGCGCGCGCACGGGCACCTGGAGATCCGGGGCGCGGGCTTCCGCTATCCGGGCGCCGAGGAGCCGGTGCTGAAGTCCATCGACCTGGTGGCCCGGCCGGGCGAGACGACCGCCGTGATCGGCTCCACCGGCAGCGGCAAGTCGACGCTGCTCGGACTCGTCCCCCGGCTCTTCGACACCACCGAGGGCGAGGTCCTGGTGAACGGCGTGGACGTCCAGGAGGTCGACCCGCGGCTGCTCGCCGGGACGGTCGGACTCGTGCCCCAGAAGCCGTACCTGTTCGCGGGCACCGTCGCCACGAACCTGCGCTACGGCAACCCGGACGCCACCGACGAGGAGCTGTGGCACGCGCTGGAGGTGGCGCAGGCCAAGGACTTCGTGCGGAAGCTGGAGGGCGGCCTGGACGCCCCGATCGCGCAGGGCGGTACGAATGTCTCCGGCGGTCAGCGGCAGCGGCTCGCCATCGCCCGCACGCTGGTGCAGCGCCCGGAGATCTACCTCTTCGACGACTCCTTCTCCGCGCTCGACTACGCCACCGACGCGGCCCTGCGCGCCGCGCTGGCCCAGGAGACGGCGGAGGCGACCGTCGTCATCGTCGCCCAGCGAGTGGCGACCATCCGGGACGCCGACCGGATCATCGTGCTGGACGAGGGCCGGGTGGTCGGCTCCGGCCGGCACTCCGAGCTGATGGCGACGAACGAGACCTACCGGGAGATCGTGCTCTCCCAGCTGACGGAAGCGGAGGCCGCCTGATGGCCGGGCCCATGGGACGCATGATGGCCGGGGGCGGCCCCGACCAGCGCTCGATGGACTTCAAGGGGTCGGGCAAGCGGCTCGTCGCCCAGTTCAGACCGGAACGGCTCACGATCTACGGCCTGCTGCTGTGCGTGGTCATCAGCGTGGGCCTCAACGTGATCGGCCCGAAGATCCTCGGCCGGGCCACCGACCTGGTGTTCGCCGGCATCATCGGCCGGAACATGCCCCACGGCGCCACCAAGGACCAGGTGCTCGACTCCATGCGCGAGCGCGGCCAGGGTCAGATGGCGGACATGCTGAAGGGCACCGACTTCACCCCCGGCAAGGGCATCGACTTCGGCGCCGTGGGGGACGTGCTGCTGCTCGCGCTCGGTACGTTCCTGGTCGCGGGCCTGCTGATGGCCATCGCGACCCGGCTGGTCAACCGGGCCGTGAACCGCACGATGTACCGGCTGCGGGAGGACGTGCAGGCGAAGCTGTCGCGGCTGCCGCTGTCGTACTTCGACAAGCGCCAGCGCGGCGAGGTGCTCTCCCGGGCCACCAACGACATCGACAACATCGGGCAGACGCTCCAGCAGTCGATGGGCCAGCTGATCAACTCGGTGCTGACCATCATCGGCGTGCTCGCGATGATGTTCTGGGTCTCCTGGATCCTCGCGCTGGTCGCGCTGGTCACCGTGCCGCTGTCGTTCGTGGTCGCCACCCGGGTCGGCAAGCGGTCGCAGCCGCACTTCGTGCAGCAGTGGCGCACCACCGGCAAGCTGAACGCGCACATCGAGGAGATGTACACCGGGCACACCCTGGTGAAGGTGTTCGGCCGGCAGGACGAGTCGGCGCAGCAGTTCGCCGAGCAGAACGAGGCGCTGTACGAGGCCGGGTTCAAGGCGCAGTTCAACAGCGGTGTGATGCAGCCGCTGATGATGTTCGTGTCGAACCTGAACTACGTGCTGGTCGCGGTCGTCGGCGGTCTGCGCGTCGCCTCGGGCACCCTCTCCATCGGTGACGTCCAGGCGTTCATCCAGTACTCGCGGCAGTTCTCGATGCCGCTGACGCAGGTCGCGTCGATGGCGAACCTGGTGCAGTCGGGTGTCGCCTCGGCCGAGCGGATCTTCGAACTCCTGGACGCGGAGGAGCAGGAGGCGGATCCGGTGCCGGGCGAGCGCCCCGAGGAGCTGCGCGGGCGCGTACGCCTGGAGCACGTCTCCTTCCGGTACGACCCCGAGAAGCCGCTGATCGAGGACCTGACGCTCACGGTCGAGCCGGGGCACACGGTGGCCATCGTCGGCCCGACAGGGGCGGGCAAGACCACGCTGGTCAACCTGCTGATGCGGTTCTACGACGTGTCCGGCGGCCGGATCACCCTGGACGGGGTCGACATCCGGAAGATGACCCGCGACGAACTCCGGGCCGGGATCGGCATGGTGCTCCAGGACACCTGGCTGTTCGGCGGCACCATCGCGGAGAACATCGCGTACGGCGCGTCGCGGGAGGTCACCCGGGGCGAGATCGAGGAGGCCGCGCGCGCGGCCCACGCGGACCGCTTCGTCCGCACGCTGCCCGACGGGTACGACACCGTGATCGACGACGAGGGCACGGGCGTCAGCGCCGGCGAGAAGCAGCTGATCACCATCGCGCGGGCGTTCCTGTCCGACCCGACGATCCTGGTGCTGGACGAGGCGACGAGTTCGGTCGACACCCGGACCGAGGTGCTGATCCAGAAGGCGATGGCCAAGCTGGCGGCGGGCCGTACGTCGTTCGTGATCGCACACCGTCTGTCGACGATCCGGGACGCGGACACGATCCTGGTGATGGAGAACGGCTCCATCGTCGAGCAGGGCGCGCACACGGAGCTGTTGGCGGCGGACGGGGCGTACGCCCGGCTGTACAAGGCCCAGTTCGCGCAGGCCGTGGCCGAGGTGGACTAGGCGCAGGGGGCCGCTGCGCGGCGGCGGCCCCTCAGTCCAGGTAGCCCCTGAGCTGATCCGCGAAGGCGTGGTCCCGGAGCTTGTTCAGGGTCTTCGACTCGATCTGCCGGATCCGTTCCCGCGTCACCCCGAAGATGCGCCCTATCTCCTCCAGCGTGCGCGGGCGGCCGTCGGCCAGGCCGTAGCGGAGCTGGACGACCTTCCGCTCGCGTTCGCCGAGCGTGGACAGGACGGCCTCCAGGTGCTCCCGCAGCAGCAGGAAGGCGGCGGACTCCACCGGGCTCGCCGCGTCGCCGTCCTCGATGAGGTCGCCGAGGGCGACGTCGTCCTCCTCGCCGACCGGGGCGTGCAGCGACACCGGCTCCTGGGCCAGGCGCAGCACCTCGCCGACCCGCTCGGGCGGCAGGTCCAGATGGGCGGCGACCTCGTCCGCCGTCGGCTCGTAGCCGCGCTCCTGGAGCATCCGGCGCTGGACCCGGACGACCCGGTTGATCAGCTCCACCACGTGGACCGGGACGCGTATGGTGCGGGCCTGGTCGGCCAGGGCGCGGGACATGGCCTGGCGGATCCACCAGGTCGCGTACGTCGAGAACTTGTAGCCGCGCGCGTAGTCGAACTTCTCCACGGCCCGGATCAGCCCGAGGTTGCCCTCCTGGACCAGGTCGAGCATGGTCAGCCCGCGGCCGACGTACCGCTTGGCGACGGAGACCACGAGCCGCAGGTTCGCCTCGATGAGCCGGCGCTTGGCCATCCGGCCCATGACGACGAGCCGGTCCAGATCGAGCTCCAGCCGGCTGTCCAGGTCGGGGGTGTTGCCCAGCTTCTCCTCCGCGAACAGGCCGGCCTCCACCCGGCGGGCGAGTTCCACCTCCTCGGCGGCGGTGAGCAGCGGGATGCGGCCGATCTCGCGCAGGTACTGGCGGAACAGATCGGCCGAGGGGCCCCCGGAGTCGGCCCGGACGACGGCTGGCGCCTCGGGCTCCTCGGGCTCGTCGGCGAGTGCCTCGGCGGGCGGTTCCGCCGGCTCCACGGGCACCGCCTCCGGGTGCAGGGCGCCGGGGCCCTGCGGGGGTACGGCCGCGAGGACGTCCGCCTCCGCGTCCTGCTCGTCCGCGGTGATGATGGTGGCGCTGGTGCTGCTGTGGGTCTGGGTCTGCACGGGGGCGACCTCCAGGATGATCGCTGCTGAAGATGTGCGGCAGCGTGCGCTCCGAGGCTCGGGCACCGCCCCCAGTGTGGAGTACGACACAACCCCGCCACGAGGGTCGTGCGGTGACTTTTTGCGTCCGCCCCGTCACCGGTCCGTTACTCAGCTCGTTGGACTATGCGATTGGCAACTGCGCCCACTGGGCCGGGGAGATTTGGGGCAGGATGGAACGCATGGGTGAGATCGAGGAGCTGCGGCGGCGCGTGGAGGCGCTGGAGGCACCGCTCGACCAGGTGCAGAAGGAACAGGTGGTCATCCGGCACCTTGCCGAGACCGCGGAGATCGACGCGGCGACGCTGCGGGGCCACCGGCGCTCCGACATGGAGTTCATTCGCGCCATGCGCGACACCCAGTTGAGGCACGGCGAGATGCTCCGTTCCCTCGTCACGGGCCAGCGGCAGTTGCTGGCGCACTTCGGGATCACGCCGCCGGGGCAGTAGCTGCCGTTACAGCGCCTCCGCGCCCCGCTCCCGCAACGCCTGGTCGTACTGCTGGAGTACCCACAGCTCGTTCTGTACGGCCGCCAGCTGGGCCGGGTCACCGCCGGTGGCCAGGCGGGTCATCTGGGACTGGATGTCGCGGATGCGGCGTTCCACGGCGCGGCGGCGGATCACCACCAGGACCGTGCCGGCGTACGTGTCGTCCACCGTGCGGCGCAGGATCGGTTCGACGGCCAGCTCGGTGACCATCGCGCGGACCGTGTCGTCGGGCGCGGCCTCGCGGACACGGACCAGGTACTCCTGCGGGTCCGCGACGCCGTACTCGGCGCCGCCCGCCTCCGCGACGGCCTGGCGCACGGCGGCGTACGGCGGGGCCGTGAACTCGTCCACACCGTAGGCGTCGAACGCCGGGGAGACCAGCTCGGGGCGCTGGAGGGCGAGTTTGAGCAGTTCGCGTTCCGCGGCGAACACCGGGTTGCGCAGGGTGAGCGCCGGGCCGGAGTTCGCGGGGCGTGGGGACTCGGCCCACTGCTGTTCGGGCCGGCGGCGCCGGTCCTCCTGCTGGGAGCCCTTGCCGTCGCGGGCCCAGCGGGCCAGCTGGGCCACCCGGCGGACCACGAACTGGGTGTCGAGGATGCCGAGCATGCCGGCCAGCTCGACGGCGACCTCGTGCTGGGCGCCGCTGTTCTTGATCCGGGCGACGATCGGCGCGGCCTCGTCCAGCGCCGCCGCGCGGCCCGCCGGGGTGTCCAGGTCGTACCGGCTGACGATCTGGCGGAGGGCGAACTCGAAGAGCGGGGTGCGGGGTTCGACCAGGTCGCTGACCGCCTCGTCGCCCTTGGCCAGGCGGAGTTCGCAGGGGTCCATGCCGTCCGGCGCGATGGCGATGTACGTCTCCGCGGCGAACTTCTGGTCGTCCTCGAAGGCGCGCAGGGCGGCCTTCTGACCGGCCGCGTCGCCGTCGAAGGTGAAGATCACGCGGGCCGAGCCGTTGTCCATCAGGAGCCGGCGGAGGATCTTGATGTGGTCGCCGCCGAAGGCCGTACCGCAGGTGGCGATGGCCGTCGTCACTCCGGCGAGGTGGCAGGCCATGACGTCGGTGTAGCCCTCGACCACGACCGCCCGGCTGGCCTTGGCGATGTCCTTCTTCGCCAGGTCGATGCCGTAGAGCACCTGCGATTTCTTGTAGATCGCCGTTTCGGGGGTGTTGAGGTACTTGGGGCCGTTGTCCGCCTCGTAGAGCTTCCTCGCACCGAAGCCGACGACCTCGCCGCCGATGTCCCGGATCGGCCACATCAGCCGGCCCCGGAAGCGGTCGATGGGCCCGCGGCGCCCCTCCTGGGACAGCCCGGACAGCACCAGCTCCTTGTCGGTGAAGCCCTTGCCGCGCAGGTAGCGGGTGAGGTGGTCCCAGCCCTGGGGGCTGTAGCCGACGCCGAAGTGGACGGCGGCGGCCTGGTCGAAGCCGCGCTCGGCGAGGAAGATCCGGCCGGTCTCGGCCTCGGGGCTGGTGGCCAGCTGCTCCGCGTACCACTGCGCGGCGATCTTGTGCGCCTCGACCAGGCGGATGCGCTCGCCGCGCTGGTGGGCCGGGTTGTACCCGCCCTCCTCGTACCGCAGCGTGATGCCGGCCTGGGCGGCCAGCCGCTCGACCGCCTCCGAGAAGGAGAGGTGGTCCACCTTCATCACGAAGGTGATGGTGTCGCCGCCCTCCTGGCAGCCGAAGCAGTGGAAGAGTCCCTTGCTCGGGCTGACCTGGAAGGACGGCGACTTCTCGTCGTGGAACGGGCACAGGCCCTTGAGGTTGCCGCCGCCCGCGTTGCGCAGCTGGAGGTACTCGGAGACCACGGCGTCGATCGGGACCGCGTCCCGTACCGCCTTCACGTCCTCGTCGTTGATCCGTCCTGCCACGAGTGAATTCTACGGGGGCGCGGTGACAGTCCCGGTGCTCGCCGGGGTCAGGAGGCGAGGCTGTCCAACGGTACGTGCGGGTCCGAGAGCGCCTCGATGTTCACCTGGGCCCGGGAACGGATCAGGTTCTGGATCTGCTCTGTGACATCCCACACGTTCACGTTCATCCCGGCCAGCACGCGTCCCTCCTTCATCCAGAACGCGATGAACTCCCGCTTGCCGGCGTCGCCCCGGATCACCACCTCGTCGTACGAGCCGGGCGGCGCCCACCCGCTGTACTCCATGCCCAGGTCGTACTGGTCGGTGAAGAAGTACGGCACGCGGTCGTAGGTCAGCTCCTGGCCGAGCATCGAGCGTGCCGCGGCCGGGCCGCCGTTCAGGGCGTTCGCCCAGTGCTCCACGCGGACCCGGGTGTCGAACAGGGCGAGCGGGAAGGACGCCACGTCTCCGGCCGCGTAGATGTCCGGGTCCGAGGTGCGCAGCCGTTCGTCCACGAGGATGCCGCCGCCGTGCGCCCGGTCGGCGATCTCCAGGCCCGCCGCCTCCGCGAGGGCGGTCCGCGGGGCGGCGCCGATCGCCGCGAGGACGTCGTGCGCCGGGTGTTCCTCGCCGTCGTCCGTGCGGGCCGCGAGGACCATGCCGTCCTGGCCGACGATCTCGGTGAGCCGCACCCCGAAGTGGAAGCGGACACCGTGCTCGCGGTGCAGCTCGGCGAAGACGTTGCCCAGCTCGGGGCCGAGGACGCCGTGCAGCGGGGTCGGCGCCGGTTCGATCACCGTGACCTCCGCGCCGTACTCGCGGGCCGCCGCCGCGACCTCCAGGCCGATCCAGCCGGCGCCGGCGATCACGAGGTGCCCGTTGTCCCGGCCGAGGTGCTGCAGGACGCCCTTGAGGCGCTCGGCGTGCGCGAGGCGGCGCAGGTGGTGGACGCCCACCAGGCCGGTGCCGGGGATGTCGAGGCGGCGCGGTTCGGCGCCGGTGACCAGGAGCAGCTTGTCGTAGCGGACGATCGTGCCGTCGTCGCCGAAGCGGACCGTCTTCGCCGTGCGGTCGATCCGGTCCACGGTCTGGCCGAGGTGCAGCTCGATGTCGTTCTGCGCGTACCAGGCGGGCTCGTGCACGAAGACGCTGTCCCGCTCCTCCTTGCCGAGCAGATAGCCCTTGGACAGCGGGGGACGCTCGTACGGGTGGTCGCGTTCGTCGCAGATCAGTATCACCCGTCCGCTGAAGCCCTCCGCCCGGAGCGTCTCGGCCGCCTTCGCGCCGGCGAGACCGCCTCCGACGATGACGAATGTCTGGTCCGCGTCGACCACTTGATGCCTCCTACGGGGTGTCCGAGGGGTGTCCCCTCAGAAAACACGGCGGGTGCCGCCATAGGCGAGCGTCCCGCACGCGGCGTGCTGCGGGAAGAGGGAGTGACCCGATCAGGCCACGGAGGGTCATGTTCCTCTCACATATGCCCCGTCAGTCTCGCGTGCAGCGAGCGGGCGGAGGCGTCCGTGAGGGAGGCGATCTGATCGACGATCACCCGCTTGCGCGCCCGGTCGTCCTCCGCCTCGTCGAACAGCGCCCGGAACTGGGGCTCCAGCCCGTCGGGCGCGCGGGCGGTGAGCGCCTCGGCCAGCTCCGCGACGACCACCCGCTGGTCGGCGCGCAGCCGCTCCTGCTCGGCGCGCTGCATCACATAACGGTCGGCGACCGCCTTGAGCACCGCGCACTCCATGCGGGTCGCGCGGGGTACGACCAGTTCGGCGGCGTAGCGGGTGAGCCGGCCGGTGCCGTACGCGGCGCGCGTGGCGGTCTCGGCGGCCAGGCAGAACCGGCCGATGAGCTGGCTGGTGGCGTCCTTCAGGCGGGCCTGGGCGACGGCGGTGCCGTCGTAGCCGTGCGGCCACCACTCCTCGTCCTGGAGGCGGTCGAGGGCGGCGGCCAGCTCGGCCGGGTCGGTGTCCGCGGGCACGTACCGGCCGATGGCCACCTCGAACACGGCCTGCCGTTCCGGCTCGGCGTGCAGGCAGTTGGGGTCGATGTGGCCGGCGTGCAGGCCGTCCTCGACGTCGTGCACCGAGTACGCCACGTCGTCCGACCAGTCCATGACCTGGGCCTCGAAGCAGGTGCGGGTGCCGGGGGCGGTCTTGCGGACCCAGTCGAACACCGGGCGGTCGTCCTCGTACACACCGAACTTCCGCGACGCCGGGTCGGTGGGGTGCGTGCCGCGCGGCCAGGGGTACTTGGTGGCGGCGTCGAGGGCGGCGCGGGTCAGGTTGAGGCCGACGGAGCGGTCCTCGGTGAAGCGCTTGGGCTCGATGCGGGTGAGGAGCCTCAGGGACTGGGCGTTGCCCTCGAAGCCGCCGCAGTCGTCGGCGAACTCGTTCAGCGCGGTTTCGCCGTTGTGGCCGAAGGGCGGGTGGCCGAGGTCGTGGGAGAGACAGGCCGCCTCCACCAGATCGGGGTCACAGCCGAGGGCCGCGCCGAGCTCCCGGCCGACCTGGGCGCACTCGAGGGAGTGGGTGAGCCGGGTGCGGGGGCTGGCGTCCCAGGCGTGACCGCGGGTGCCGGGGGTCACCACCTGCGTCTTGCCGGCGAGACGGCGGAGCGCGGCGGAGTGGAGGATGCGGGCGCGGTCGCGTTGGAAGGCGGTGCGGCCGGGGCGTTTGTCGGGTTCGGGGGCCCAGCGTTCGACTGACGTCGGGTCGTATGCCGTGTTGAGTGCGGTGCCTTCCATGAGTCGACAGTAAGCCCACTCGTCTGCCTGGTTCTGTTTTCGGGCGGCTGCGGGTTCGTTGTGGCTTGTCGCGCCCACGCGGCGGAGCCGCACATCGATACAGCCCCGCGCCCCTCAGGCGGCTTCGGCCGACCTTGTCGACAAGCTCTCGTCGTAGCGGTGCAGGACCAGGCCGGCCATCGCCTCGTGGGCTCCCAGCGGGGCCGAGGCGATCCAGGGCGCCGCCTGCGCGCACTGCGTCGCGAACCGCCCCGGTGCCGTGAAGTACGACGCGACGGCCACGCTGTGCCGGCCCCGGGCCGCCAGCGCGCGCAGCGCCTCCGGGACCGTCGGGCTCGCCGCCGAGGCGTACGCGGGGACCACCGGGACGCCCAGGCGGGCGGACAGGAGGCGGGCCGTGTGCGCGGTGTCCGTGGCCGAGTCGGGGTCGCGGGAGCCGGCCGCGGCGAGGACGACGGCGGTCGAGCGGCGGGCGGTGTCGTCCGTCTCGGCCGGCCAGCCGGCCTCCAGCAGGCGGGCGTGCAGGGCCTCGGCGAGGAGGGGGTGCGGGCCGAGGGGCGGGGCCGTGCGGATGCCGCGGGAGGCCGCCGCGGCCATCTCCGGGATGTCCTGCTTGACGTGGTAGCCCCTGCCCAGCAGGAGCGGGACGAGGACGGCGGGGGCGCTGCCGAGGGCGGCGAGGGTGCCGGGGAGCAGGGGCTCGTTCAGCTCGATGTGGCCCAGGTGGACGGGGAGGGCGGGGCGCAGCTCCCGTACGCGTGCCATGAGGGCCCGTACGGTGGTGAGCGCCCGGGGGTCGCGGCTGCCGTGGGCGACCAGGACGAGGGCCGGCGGGGCCGGGCGGCGGCCGCCGAGCGGGGAGACGAGCCGGCCGCTGGTGCGGGGTGGGGTGGACGCCGTCATGGAAGGATCCTGGCGGCCGGACGTTGCGTCGCCGTTGCCGGACCGTCACGGGGATTTTCCGTACGATCACCGTGGGCGGCCACGGAGTGTGAGGCGAACCGGATCGGTGCCGGTGGCGTCCTCCAGGGTCGGAGCCGATCACCGGAACCGATCTCAGGGGGGCGCATGAAGATCCGTCGGCCGCGCTGGCCGCGTACGCGTACCGGGCAGCGCCGGCTGGTGCAGGCCGTCATGGCCGGGTGTGTGCTGGCGCTGTTGCCGGCGACCTGGCTGTACGTGTCCACGGCGGACCGGCTGCGGACGACGGCGGACGTGCCGCGTACCGAGGTCGCGATGGTGTTCGGGGCGGGGCTGTGGGACGGGGAGCCGTCGCCGTATCTCGCGCACCGGCTGGACGCGGCGGCGAAGCTGTACCGGGCGGGCCGGATCGAGGTGGTCCTGGTCACCGGGGACAACAGTCGCGAGGACTACGACGAACCGGACGCCATGCGCGCGTACCTGACGAAGCACGGGGTGCCGGACCGGCGGATCGTCAGCGACTACGCCGGGTTCGACACCTGGGACTCCTGTGTCCGGGCCAAGAAGATCTTCGGGGTGGACCGGGCGGTGCTGATCAGCCAGGGCTTCCACATCCGGCGGGCGGTGGCGCTGTGCGAGGCCGCGGGGGTCGACTCGTACGGTGTCGGGGTCGACGCGAAGCACGACGTGACCTGGTACTACGGCGGTACGCGCGAGGTGTTCGCGGCGGGCAAGGCGGCGCTGGACGCGGTGTTCCGGCCGGATCCGCGGTTCCTGGGGCCGAAGGAGCCCGGGGTGGCGCGGGCGCTCGCCGCCGGGCGGTGACGGGGGCCTCACGGTGGCCGGGGACTGGCGGGGAGGTCGCCGTGCCGGGCGTGTAACCGGATGCGACCCGGGGCCGTAACACGCCGGACGCACGCTGGGCGGTATGGAGAACGCCTCGACGCCCACCCACTGCCCGTACTGCGCCTTGCAGTGCGGGATGAACATCACGCCCCTGCCGCAGGGGGGCGTCGAGGTCACCGAGCGCGCCGACTTCCCCGTCAACCGGGGCGCGCTGTGCGGCAAGGGCCGCACGGCGGCCGAGGTGCTGTCGCCGGCGGTGCGGCTGACCGCGCCGCTGGTGCGGGAGGGCGGCCGGCTGGTGGAGGCGGGCTGGGACCGGGCGCTGGGCCTGATCGCCGAGCGGCTCGGGGCGACGCGGGAGCGGTACGGCGCGGACGCGCTCGGGGTGTTCGGCGGGGGCGGGCTGACCAACGAGAAGGCGTACGCGCTGGGCAAGTTCGCGCGGGTGGTGCTGGGCACCTCGCAGATCGACTACAACGGCCGGTTCTGCATGTCGTCGGCCGCGGCGGCCGGCACGAAGGCGTTCGGTCTGGACCGGGGGCTGCCGTTCCCGCTGGAGGACATCCCGAAGACGGGGTGCGTGATCCTCGTCGGGTCCAACCTGGCCGAGACCATGCCGCCGTCGCTGCGCTTCTTCACGGAGCTGCGGGAGAACGGCGGCACGCTGATCGTCGTGGACCCGCGCCGGACCCGGACCGCCGAGCAGGCCGACCTGCATCTGGCGCCCCGGCCCGGTACCGATCTCGCGCTCGCCCTCGGCCTGTTGCACCTGGTGGTGGCGGAGGGGCGGACGGACGAGGAGTTCATCGCAGAGCGGACCTCGGGCTGGGAGGAGGCCCGGTCCGCGGCGATGGCGCACTGGCCGGAGTACGTGGAGCGGATCACCGGGGTGCCGGTGCCGCAACTGCGCGAGGCGGTCCGGCTGTTCTGCGAGCCGGAGGCGGCGATGGTGCTCACCGCGCGCGGGCCGGAGCAGCAGTCCAAGGGCACGGACACGGTGGGCGCGTGGATCAACCTGTGCCTGGCGACCGGCCGGGCGGGCCGCCCGCTGTCCGGGTACGGCTGCCTCACCGGGCAGGGAAACGGGCAGGGCGGGCGCGAACACGGCCAGAAGGCCGACCAGTTGCCCGGCTACCGCAAGCTGGACGACCCGGCGGCGCGGGCGCACGTGGCGGGTGTGTGGGGCGTGGACCCGGACAGTCTGCCCGGGCCGGGGCGCAGCGCGTACGAGTTGCTCGACGCGCTCGGCACGGACGTGCGGGCGCTGCTGCTGATGGGCTCCAACCCGGTGGTGTCCGCTCCCCGCGCGGCCCACGTCGAGGAGCGGCTGCGGTCGCTGGACTTCCTGGCCGTGGCCGACGTCGTCCTGTCGGAGACGGCGGAACTGGCGGACGTCGTGCTGCCGGTGACCCAGTGGGCGGAGGAGACGGGCACGACGACCAGCCTGGAGGGCCGCGTGCTGCTGCGCCGCCGGGCCGTCGCTCCCCCGCCCGGCGTCCGCAGCGACCTGTACGTCCTGCACGAGCTGGCCGGCCGGCTCGGCGTGGAGAAGGGCTTCCCGGCCGACCCGGAGGAGGTCTTCGAGGAGCTGCGGCGGGCCAGCGCGGGCGGTCCGGCGGACTACTCGGGCATCACCTACCGGCGGCTGGCCGAGGAGGACGGTGTCTTCTGGCCGTGCCCGGAGGAACCGGCAGAACCGGCGGATCCGATGGCCGGGGGTGCCGCCGGGGACGCGGTCGCGGACGGAACCGCGGCGGGAGCCGAGGCGGGAGCCGGAGTCGCGGGCGCGGACGGCGGCACGGCAGGAACCGTCGCCTCCGCGGTTGCCGGCGAGGACCCGACGCCGGCCGCACTGCCGGACGACCCGGCGGCGGACGCCGGCGGTGTCGTCGTGCACCCCGGCACTCCCCGCCTCTTCCTCGACCGTTTCGCCACCCCCGACGGCCGTGCCCGGTTCGTTCCCGTGACGTACCGGGCCACCGCCGAGGAGCCGGACGCCGAGTACCCGTTGCTGCTGACCACCGGGCGGGTCGTGGCGCAGTACCAGTCGGGGGCGCAGACCCGGCGGGTGGCGGAGCTGAACGCGGCGGCGCCGGGGCCGTTCGTGGAGTTGCATCCGCGGCTCGCCGCCCGGCTGGGGGCGGCCGACGGGGACCCGGTGGCGGTGGTCTCGCGGCGCGGCCGGGCCGTGGCGCCGGCCCGGATCACCGGTGCCATCCGCCCGGACACCGTGTTCATGCCCTTCCACTGGCCGGGCGAGGGCCGCGCCAACACCCTCACCAACCCGGCCCTGGACCCGACGTCACGGATGCCGGAGTTCAAGTCGTGCGCGGTGCGGGTGGAGGTCGTAGGGCCAGGGAAGTAGTCCGGTTCGGTCCGCCGGACGCGGTGCGGGCGGACGGGTTCGCGTAGGTTCGACGGCATGTCCGACACCGAGCAGTACGACCTCGACGCCTATCTCGACCGCATCGGATGGAAGGGCGAACGGCGGGCCGGCCTCGACACCCTGCGGGGGGTGCATCTGGCGCACGCGCTGTCGCTGCCCTTCGAGAACCTGGACCCGCTGCGGGGCTCGGCGCCCTCGCTCGCGCCCGCCGACCTGATGGCCAAGATGATCCACGGTCGGCGCGGCGGCTACTGCTACGAGCACAACATCCTGCTCCGGCTGGCGCTGGAGGCGCTCGGCTTCCGGGTGACCGCGCTGGCCGGCCGGCCCACGGTGGGCGCCGAGACGCCGGAGAGCCGGCCGCGTACGCACGCGATGCTCCAGGTCGAGGTGGAGGGCGAGCCGCAGCCGTATCTGGCGGACGTCGGCTTCGGCGCGCCGGGCGCGCTGCTGCTGCCGGTGCCGCTGGTGACCGGCACCGAGTTCGAGGGCGCCGGGCGCCGGCACCGGCTGGCGCGGCTGCCGCACCACGGGCCGCTGGAGCTGCTGGAGTTGCAGCTGTACGACCGGCGGAGCGGGGACTGGGCAGGGCAGTACGCGTTCACGCGGGAGCCGTTCGCCGCGAACGACTTCGAGGTGTTCAACTGGTTCGTCGGCACCCACCCGCGTTCCCCCTTCACCCGCCGCCCCTATCTGCAGCGGACCACCGCCGGGCGCCATCTCTCGCTGGACGGCGCCCGGTTCACCGAGACCCTCGCGGACGCCACGGTGACCGAGCGCACGCTGACGGACGAGGCCGAGGCGCGCCGCCTGGTGACGGAGGAGTTCGGCGTCGAGGTGCCCGAGGGGCTGCTTCTGCTGGGCTGAGTCAGCGGCGGGAGAACCAGTCGCCGCCCCCGATGCGCGTGCCGGTGTCGCGCAGCCGGGCGGCGACGCGCGGGGCGGCCAGGTAGACCCAGGCCCGGACGGTGCCGCCGGCGGCGCGTACGACGTCGCGGGCGGCGCGCTCGTAGAGGTTGCGGGGGTCGCCCGGCACGTACTCCTCCAGGCAGTCCAGCGCGGCGAGCAGCTCCTCGTACGCCTCCGGCCGGGCGGTCACCAGCTCCCCGCGCACGGTTTCGCCGGGCGCGTCGACGGCGTAGGGGTAGCCGGGGCCGTTGTACAGCACGGCGTCGGTGAGGTGGCCCGGTTCCGCGGAGAGGGTGTGGCCGCGCAGGAACAGGTCGTGGTTGACCTCGCCGGGGCGGAGCGTGCCGTAGACGAAGAAGGGCAGGGGGCGGGAGGCCTCGTCAGCGATCACGGAAACGATTCTGTACCCTCGCCGGCTCCCCACACATCTCCATGAAGATTCTATGGACATGACATGTCATGGACTCTTAAATCTCAGGGAACCAGCGCCACCCCCACGCCCAGCCTGGCGCCTCCCCGAGGAGACAGATGAGCCGGATACGGCAGCACGTCCGAGGAACCCGTCGCACAGCCACCGCCGGTGTCGCCGTCACGACCGCGACCCTGCTGGCCGTCAGCCTCTCCCCCGCCGCCCACGCCGACGGCAGACCGACCCCGGCCACCGCGATCGAGAACGCGGCGTCGGCACTCCTGGCCCACGCGGCGACCCTGGGGCTCACCTCCCCCCAGGACACCAGCGTCCGGGACGTGATCGTGGACAAGGACGGCGTCCAGCACGTCCGCTACGACCGCACCTACCGCGGACTCCCCGTCCTGGGCGGCGACTTCGTCGTCCACCTCGCCCCGGACGGCGCCTACCGCGGCGCCGACCGCGCCACCCGGCAGGCGATCTCCGTGCCCTCCGTCACCCCGAAGGTCTCCGGCCCGAAGGCCGCCGGCCTCGCGGTGAGCGCGCTGCGCGCGGCCAACCCGGGCACCACGCTGAAGCAGGCCAAGGCCAAACCGGTGCTGGTGGTCGACGCCCTGCACGGCAGCCCGAAGCTGGCCTGGCGCACCGACGCCGTCGGCCTGGACTCGCTCGGCAACCCGGTCGCCCGGACCGTGCTGACCGACGCGCGCACCGGCGCCCGGATCGACGCCTGGGACAGCATCGAGACGGCCACCGGCGACGGGAAGGCGCTCTACAGCGGGACCGTGCCGCTGGAGACCACCCAGTCCGGGTCGTCGTACCAGCTCAAGGACCCGACCCGCGGGAACACCTACACCGGTGACGCGGAGAACAAGACCGACCTGTGCCTCTTCGGCATCTGCTTCAGCCGGGCCCCCGCGACCCTGTTCACGGACGCCGACAACCACTGGGGCTCGGGCACCACCGCGGACCGCGCCTCGGCCGCCGTCGACGCCCAGTACGGCACCGACGAGACCTGGGACTACTACAAGAACGTCCACGGCCGCACCGGCATCGCCGGTGACGGCAAGGGCTCGTACAACCGCGTCCACTACGGCAGCAACTACAACAACGCCTTCTGGGACGACAGTTGCTTCTGCATGACGTACGGCGACGGTGACGGGACCACCTTCGGACCGCTGGTCTCCCTGGACGTCGCCGGGCACGAGATGACGCACGGCGTGACGTCCAAGACCGCCGCGCTGACCTACTCGGGCGAGTCCGGCGGGCTGAACGAGGCCACCTCCGACATCCTCGGCACGATGGTCGAGTGGTACGCGGACAACTCCTCGGACTCCGGTGACTACCTCATCGGCGAGAAGATCGTGAAGCCCGGTTTCGGCAAGGCGGCCCTGCGGTTCATGGACAAGCCGTCCAAGGACGGGAACTCCGCCGACTACTGGAGCAGTTCGGTCGGGAACCTGGACGTCCACTACTCTTCCGGCGTCGCCAACCACTTCGCCTACCTGCTCGCCGAGGGCAGCGGTGCGAAGACCATCAACGGCGTCAGCTACGACTCGCCGACGTACAACGGCTCGACGGTCACCGGCATCGGCCGGGACAAGGTCGGCAGGATCTGGTACCGGGCGCTGACGGTCTACATGACGTCCTCGACGAACTACAAGGGCGCCCGGACGGCGACCCTCAGCGCGGCGAAGGACCTCTACGGCGCGGGCAGCACGGAGTACAACGCGGTGGCCGCCGCCTGGAGCGCGGTCAACGTCACCTGACCCGGCGAGGACAGCGGAAGGCCGGTGCCCCGGGCGGGCGCCGGCCTTCCGTCTGCCGTGTCCCGCACTGATACCCCGTCACCCGTTCATCGGTGCCCGCCGCTCCATTCGTGTGTTCTTCATACCGCAGTCTTCCGGTGGCCCCGCGCACGCCCGTGACCTGCCGGAATCCCGGCCGGACTAGCCCGCCCGGGTGGCGCGGCCGACACCCGTTCACCGTATTCCTGACGTCCCCTCAGGAAGCGGGCCGGACCGGGAGCCACTTACCTCGGAAGGGCAGGGGCGCACCCCTGGACGAGTCGGACAAGCTCTGGGGAGCACCATGCGACGCACTGCCCGTCTGCTGGCCGGTACCGCGCTCGCCGTGGCCGCCGCGGCACCCGCTCACGCCGGTGACGCCGTGCCCGCGGCGGCCCTCCGGAGTGCGCAGCCCGGCCGCCTGGACATGGCCCCGGCCACCGTGGCGCCCGGTGCCGAGGTCACGGTGAGCACGGCCGCGTGCGGGGACCCGGGCGCCGCGACCGGGGACGCGAGCGCGGTCGACGCCGGTGTCTTCCCGCTGGCGCCCGGCGCTCAGCAGGGCGAGGCGACCGGCCGGTTCCGGGTGCCGCCGAGCGCGCAGCCGGGGACGTACGAGATCGTCGCCAAGTGCGCCGAGGGCGACCGGGTGGTGGCGGGCGACCTGGTGGTGGCACTGGCCGCGGCAGCGGCACCCGAACAGGTGCAGCCGCGGGGAAGCGTGAAGACGGGGGTCGGCGGCGGACTCGGCCCCGACCCCGTACAGACCGCGGCGGGTGTGGCGGCGCTGGCCGTCGCCGCCGCGGGCGGTACCTGGCTCCTGCATCGCCGGGCGAGAGGCGACGGGATCTGACGGACACCCTCCGCTGTCCGTCCGCCGGTACCGCACATCCCGCCCCCTCCGGGTCCGATGCCCCTCGCGGCCCGGAGGGGGAGGGGACCCAGGGGGTTCGCCTCCGCGAGAGGGGTTCGTATGCGCAGGAGCGCCAAGACCGCCCGGCGCGAGAGAGGCGCCAGGACCGCCAAGGGGGCCGGCCGCGGCCCGGGTGCCCGGCTCGGCGACACCGCCATAGCCGCCGTCACCGTCGTGGCCCTCGGCTCCGGTGTGTGGCTGCTGGACGGCACCGGCACCCACGCGCCACCGCAGCCGACGGCCGCCGAGGGCCGCTCCGATCCGCGCGTCGAGCGGCTCGCGGCCCCCGCGCTCGCACCGTCCCCGCCCCTGCGGATCCGCATCCCCGCGATCCGGGTGAACGCCCCCCTCACCGGCCTGGCCCTCACCCGCTCCGGCAGCCTGGACGCGCCGCCCGCCAAGGAGAAGAACCTGGCCGGCTGGTACGAGGCCGGCACCACCCCCGGCGAGACGGGCACCGCGATCGTCGCCGGCCACGTCGACAACACCGAGGGGCCCGCCGTCTTCTACGACCTGGGCGCGCTGAAGCGGGACGCCCGCATCGAGATCGACCGCCGGGACGGCACCGTGGCCGTGTTCACCGTGGACGCGGTGGAGGTGTACTCGGCCCGCGGCTTCCCCGACGACAAGGTGTACGGAGCCGCCCCCCGCCCCGAACTCCGCGTCATCACCTGCGGCGGCGGCTACTCCAGGACCACCGGCTACCAGGGCAACGTGGTGGTGTTCGCCCATCTGACGGGCAGCCGCTGAGGCTTCAGTGCGGCGCCGGCTCCCCGCCCAGCACGTGCTTCGTCCCCCACACCCCGAGCGGCGCCAGCGCCTCGTTCAGCTGGGCGCCGACCTCGGTCAGCGAGTACTCGACGCGGGGCGGCACCTCGTCGTACTCCTCGCGGTGCACGATGCCGTCGGCCTCCAGTTCGCGCAGCTGCGCGGCCAGCACCTTCTCCGTGACACCCGGCAGCAGCCGGCGCAACTCGCCGAAGCGGCAGACCCGCCGCTCCCCCAGCGCCCACAGGATCGACACCTTCCACTTGCCGTCGATGATGTCCATCGCCGCGTCCGTCCCGCAGACGTACGCCCCCGGCCGCCGTCCCACCGGCATGGTGTTCCCCCTCCGACCTGCACCCTTCCCCGTAGGTAACCACCCACTTCGAAGTAGGTACTTACGCGGGGCGCTCCTCGGGGCGAGCCTAGTCGCCATGAACGACGACTTCTCCTCCTCTGCTCCCCGTACGCCCCTGACCCTGCTCGGCACCGGTGCGATGGGCACCGCGCTCGGGCGGGCCTGGCTCGCCGCCGGGCATCCGCTGACCGTCTGGAACCGCACGCCCGAGCGGACCGCCGAGCTGACCGCCGAGGGCGCGGTGGCGGCCGGCAGCGCGGCCGAGGCGGTGGCCGCGAACCGGCTCGTGGTGGCCTGTCTGCTGGACGACGCCTCGGTCGGCACCGCCCTGGAGGGCGCCGACCTGACCGGCCGGGACCTGGTGAACCTCACCACCGGCACGCCCGCCGACGCCCGCGCGCGCTCCGCCTGGGCGACGGAGCGCGGCGCCCGCTTCCTGGACGGCGGGATCATGGCCGTACCGCCGATGATCGGCGCACCCGGCGCCTTCGTCCTTTACAGCGGCGACCCGGGCCTGTTCCAGGAGCACCGGGACACGCTCGCCGTCCCGGCCGGCACCGAGTACGTCGGCGCCGACCCGGGCCTGGCCGCGCTGTACGACGTGGCGCTGCTGAGCGGGATGTACGGCATGTTCGCCGGCGTCACGCACGCCTTCGCGCTGCTGCGCGGGGCGGACGTGGCGCTCAAGGAGTTCGCCGGGCTGCTGGTGCCCTGGCTGAACGCGATGGCCGGCATGGCGCACGACACGGCCGGGCGGCTGGAGTCCGGCGACTACACGACCGGGGTGGTCTCCAACCTGGCGATGCAGGCGGGCAACGACACCCTGCTGCGTACGGCCGTCGAACAGGGCGTGAGCACGGAGCTGCTCGCCCCGTTCGTGGAGCTGATGCGCCGCCGTCTGGCCGACGGCCACGGCGACGAGGACACCACCGGCCTGGTGGACCTGCTGCGCACCCGGTGACCCGCCGGATCGTCCGCCGGCACCCTCACATTCCCCGCCCGCGCCCGCTGAGCGCAGCGTTCCTCGTGGGAAACAGAGGTGATGCTGCCGGGTAACGAAGGAGCCGCACGCTCAAGGGCATGACCTCGAATACGCGTGTGGTGGTGATCGGCGCCGGCCTCGCGGGCGTACGGCTCGCCCGGCGGCTCGGCGAGCTGGGTGCGTCCGCGCTGCTCGTCGGTGAGGAGGAGCACGCGCCGTACAACCGGGTGCTGCTCGCCGAGGTGCTGGCCGGCCGGTACGCCCCGGAGGTGATCGCCCTCCCGGCGCCCGCCGGCCTGCTGCGCACCCGGGTGACCGGCATCGACCGGGCCGCCCGGACCGTCGACTGCGCCGACGGCACGTCGATCGCATACGACGCGCTCGTCCTGGCCACCGGCTCCAACCCGGTGCTGCCCCCGCTGCGCGGCCTGTTCGCAGACACCCACCTCGCATCGACACACCGGGCAGGCGGTCCGACCCGCTTTTCCGGCCGGGGGTCCGGGGGTTGTCCCCCGGGAAGGCACAGCGCTGCGGACCGTCAACTTCCCGAAGGCGTCCACGCCTTCCGCACCATGGACGACTGCCTGGGCCTGGCCAAGGCGGTCCGGCCGGGGGTGCGCGCCGTCGTCATCGGCGGCGGACTGCTCGGGGTCTCCGCGGCCCGCGCGCTGGCCGTGCGCGGCGCCCAGGTGGTGCTCGCCCAGCAGGCCGAGCGGCTCATGGAGCGCCAGCTCGACCCGGACGCCTCCCGGCTGGTGCTGCGGCACCTCACCGACCTGGGCGTCGAGGTGCACACCGAGTGCCGGGTACGGGACGTGCGCTGCGTCGCCGGCGCGGTCCGCTCGGTGGAGCTGGCCGACGGCTACGCCCTGGACGCCGACCTCGTGGTCCTCGCCTGCGGGGTACGGCCCCGCACCGGCCTCGCCGAGCAGGCGGGCCTCGCCGTCCACAAGGGCATCCTCGTCGACGACGAGCTGCGCACCTCCGACCCGCACATCCACGCCATCGGCGACTGCGCCCAGCACGACGGCACCGTCTACGGTCTGGCCGCGCCCGCGCTGGAGCAGGCCGACGCGCTCGCCGAGCTGCTCGCGGGCGACACGGGCGCCCGCTACGCCGGCACCCGCTCCCTGACCCGGCTGACCCTCACCGGTCCCGACTCCCCCTTCGACCTCGCCGCGTTCGGCGAGACCGAGGCGCGCCCCGGCGACGACGTCGTCCGGATCGCCGACGCCACCCGGGGCACCTACCGCAAGGTCGTCGTGCGTGAGGACCGCCTGGTCGGCGGGGTCCTCGTCGGCGAACTCGGCACCGTCGGCGCGCTCGCCCGCGCCTGGGAGGGAGCAGAGCCGCTCCCCGGTGACGGCCCCCTGCTCCACCTGCTCACCAACGATGGAGGCTCCTGAATGTCCGCCACCCTGGGGGCCACCCCCACGATCGTGCTCGTCGGCCACGGCATGGTCGGCCAGCGCTTCCTCGAAGCGCTCGCCGAGCGCGGCCTGACCGCCACGCACCGCGTGGTCGTGCTGTGCGAGGAGCCGCGTCCGGCGTACGACCGCGTGCAGCTCACCTCGTACTTCTCGGGCAGGACGCCCGAGGACCTCTCCCTGACCGACACGCGGTTCATCGAGGACCACGGCATCGAGCTGTACGTCGGCGACCCGGCGGAGACGATCGACCGCGAGGCGCGGAAGGTGACCGCCCGCTCGGGCCTGGTCGTCGACTACGACGTCCTCGTGCTGGCCACCGGCTCCTACCCGTTCGTGCCGCCGGTGCCGAACAAGGACGCCACCGGCTGTTTCGTGTACCGGACCATCGAGGACCTGCTGGCGATCGAGGAGTACGCGAAGACACGGGCGACGACGGGTGCCGTGGTCGGCGGCGGTCTGCTCGGCCTGGAGGCGGCGGGCGCGCTCAAGGGCCTCGGCCTCAACGCGCATATCGTGGAGTTCGCGCCGCGCCTGATGCCGGTGCAGGTGGACGAGGGCGGTGGCGCGGCCCTGCTGCGGACCATCGAGGAGATGGGCCTGAGCGTCCACACCGGCGTGGGCACCCAGGAGATCGTGACCGACGCGGCGGGCGCCGTGACCGGCATGAGGCTGTCCGACGGCTCCGAACTCGCCACCGATCTGGTGGTGTTCAGCGCCGGTGTCCGCCCCCGCGACCAGCTGGCCCGCGACGCGGGCCTCACGGTCGGCGAGCGCGGCGGCATCGCGGTGGACGAGCAGTGCCGGACCGTGTCCGACCCGCACGTGTTCGCGATCGGCGAGTGCGCGCTGGCGGCGGACGGCCGGGTGTACGGCCTGGTGGCGCCGGGCTACGAGCAGGCCGAGACGGCCGCTGCCACCATCGCCTCCGATGAGGCCGCCTTCGTCGGCGCCGACCTGTCCACCAAGCTGAAGCTGCTCGGGGTGGACGTGGCCTCCTTCGGCGACGCCCACGGCACCGCCGAGGACTGCCTGGACGTCGTCTACGCCGACTCCCGTGCGGGCCTGTACAAGAAGCTGGTCATCGGCCGGGACGGCACGCTCCTCGGCGGCATCCTGGTCGGCGACGCGGAGGCGTACGGCACGCTGCGCGCGCTCACCGGCTCGGTGCCCCCGATCTCCCCCGAGTCGCTCGTCCTGCCCGCCGGAGCCGGCTCGGGGGCCCAGCTCGGACCGTCCGCCCTCCCGGACGACGCGATCATCTGCTCCTGCCACAACGTCAGCAAGGGCACGATCCGCGGCGCGGTCACCGAGCACCGGTGCACGACCGTGCCCGAGGTGAAGAAGTGCACCAAGGCCGGTACCGGCTGCGGCAGTTGCGTCAAGGTGCTCGGCCAGCTGGTCACCGCCGAGCTGGAGGCGTCCGGCGTCGACGTCGACAAGGGCCTGTGCGGCTGCTTCTCCCAGACCCGCGAGGAGCTGTACGAGATCGTCCTCGCCCTGCGCATCAACACCTACCAGGACCTGCTGGACCGCTACGGCCGCGACGGCGCCAAGGGCGGGGACGGCTGCGAGATCTGCAAGCCGGCGGTCGGCTCGATCATCGCCTCCCTCGCCCCGACGATCGGCGCGAGCGGCTACGTCCTGGACGGCGAGCAGGCGGCCCTGCAGGACAGCAACGACCACTTCCTCGCCAACCTTCAGAAGAACGGCTCGTACTCGGTCGTCCCGCGCATCCCCGGCGGTGAGATCACCCCCGAGGGCCTGATCGTGATCGGCGAGATCGCCCGGGACTTCGGCCTCTACACGAAGATCACCGGCGGTCAGCGCATCGACATGTTCGGCGCCCGGGTCGAGCAGCTCCCGCTGATCTGGACCCGCCTGGTCGACGCGGGCTTCGAGTCGGGCCACGCCTACGGCAAGGCGCTGCGCACGGTGAAGTCCTGTGTCGGGCAGACCTGGTGCCGCTACGGCGTCCAGGACTCGGTCCGCATGGCGATCGACCTGGAGCTGCGCTACCGGGGCCTGCGCTCCCCGCACAAGCTCAAGTCCGCCGTCTCCGGCTGCGCCCGCGAGTGCGCGGAGGCCCAGTCGAAGGACTTCGGCGTGATCGCCACCTCCAACGGCTGGAACCTGTACGTCGGCGGCAACGGCGGCGCCACCCCGCGCCACGCGGACCTCCTGGCCCAGGACCTGTCGGACGCCGAGCTGATCCGCCTGATCGACCGGTTCCTGATGTTCTACATCCGCACCGCCGACCGGCTGGAGCGCACCTCCACCTGGCTGGAGCGGATCCCCGGCGGCCTGGACCACGTGCGCGACGTGGTCGTGGAGGACTCCCTCGGCATCTGCGAGGAGCTGGAGTCCCTGATGGCGGACCACGTCGCCCACTACGCCGACGAGTGGGCGACCACCATCAACGACCCGGAGAAGCTCGCCCGGTTCGTGTCGTTCGTCAACGCGCCGGACACCCCCGACCCGGTCGTCGGGTTCGTGCCCGAGCGCGACCAGATCAAGCCCGACCTGCCGCTGCTGACCATCGGCCACCGTCCCCTGGAAGGAAGCGCCCAGCGATGACCCTGGCACCCGAGACGACCGACCTGAAGGTTCAACTGCGACTGGAGGACGGCTGGTTCACGGTCTGCGACCTGCACCGGCTGGTGCCCGGCCGGGGCGTCGCGGCCCTGCTGCCGGACGGCCGCCAGGTGGCCGTCTTCCGCGACCGCGCCGACCGGCTGTACGGGATCGACAACCGCGACCCCTTCGGCGGCGCGGCGGTCCTCTCCCGCGGCCTGACCGGCACCCACCAGGGCCGCCCGTTCGTGGCGTCCCCGCTGCTCAAGCAGCGCTTCGACCTGGAGACCGGGCAGTGCCTGGACGACGAGGCGGTGCGGGTGGCGGCGTACGAGGTGCGGGCGGGCGGGTGAAGAGGCGTGCGGGCGGGCGGGTGAAGAGGCGTGCGGGCGGGCGGGTGAAGAGGGGTGCGGGCGGGCGGGTGAAGAGGGGTGAGGGCGCTGCAGGCGGTGGCGTACGGGCCGGCCGGTGGCTCGCGCTCAGGTCAGGTCCGTACGCAGCACGACCCGGCGCCCCCGCAGCTCGCCCTTCTCCATCCGCGCGTGCGCCTCGGCGGCGGCGCTCAGCGGGAGCACGTCGACGCTCCGGGGGCGCAGCAGGCCCTGCCCGAGCAGGTCGTTGACGGCGGTGGCGGCCTCGGTGAGTTCACCGGTCGTCGCGTGCGAGATGACGAAGCCCACGACGGAGCGGTCGTTCATGTACAGCGCTCCGGCGGGCAGCACGGGCCGGGTCGTGGCACCGGCCAGCAGCACCACCCGGCCACGGCGGGCGAGCAGGCCGACCGAGGTCTCCAGGTCGTTGACGCCCGCCGTGTCCAGGTACAGGTCGACGCCTCTCGGTGCCGCCCGGCGGATCTTCCCGGTCAGCTCCGGGTCCCGGTAGTCGAACACCTCGGCCGCGCCCGACTCGGCGCAGTATCCGGCGTCCCGCGCGCCGGCCGTGGCCAGGACCCGGGCCCCCGCCCGCGCCGCGAACGTCACCAGGGCGCTGCCGACATTGCCGGCGGCGCCCGCGACCAGCACGGTCTCGCCGAGGCGGAGGCGGCCGTGGACGAACAGCGCGAGATACGCGG
Source organism: Streptomyces sp. NPDC046727 (assembly GCF_040645635.1). NCBI lineage: Bacteria > Bacillati > Actinomycetota > Actinomycetes > Kitasatosporales > Streptomycetaceae > Streptomyces > Streptomyces sp. NPDC046727. The sequence continues at coordinate 59,048 of NZ_JBEYYR010000024.1, read as the reverse complement.
TGGCGGCCGGGTGCAGCGCCGCCACGGCGAGGTCGGGATCGACGCCGTCGGGCAGCGGGTAGAGCCGGTCGGCCGCCACCACCGCCCGCTCGGCCGCCGCGCCCTGCCGTCCCTCGTGCCCGAGGCTGTTGCACCACACCCTGTCCCCGGCCCGGAAGCCGGTCGCGCCCGGTCCCGCTTCCGCGACCGTGCCCACCAGGTCACGGCCGATGACGAACGGGAAGTCCACGGCCGTACGGAACACCCCCGACCGTACGTAGGCGTCCACCGGGTCCACGGCGGTGGCGAGGACGTCCACCAGGACGTCGGCCGGGCCGGGCCGGGGCGCGGGCAGTTCGCCGTACCGGATGACGTCCGGGGGACCCAGCTCCTGAATGTACGCGGCACGCATGGCATCCCATGCTGCCACCGGCGGCGGGAGCACGCGCGGGCGACGCACCCAAGATTTCTTGACCGATCGTTCCGATAAACCTAGGCTGCATCCGTGGCCAGGACCAAGGAATTCGATCCGGACGCCGCGCTGCAGTCAGCCCTGGAGCTGTTCTGGCGGCGCGGCTACGAGGCGACGTCGATGGCCGACCTGGTCGCGCACCTGGGCATCGGCAAGGCGAGCCTGTACGCCACCTTCGGCAGCAAGCACGAGTTGTACCTGAAGGCGTTGGACCGGTACGAGCAGGCAGGTCTGGTGCCGATCGTGCGGGAGCTGTCGCAGCCGGGGCCGGCCCTGCCCGCCGTACGAGCGGTCGTGCGCCGGTACGCGGCCGAGGCCGCCGACGCCCGTCTGCGGCTGAATGGCTGCCTGGTCACCAACGCGGCGGCCGAGCTGGCCCCGCACGACCCGGCCGCCGCCCGACGGGTCGAGCGCAACTGGGACCACGTCGAGACCGTGCTGCACTCGGCACTCGTGCGCGCCCAGGCGCAGGGCGAGCTGCCCGCCGGGCGCGATCCGCTCACCCTCGCCCGCATGCTGCTCGTGCTGATGCAGGGCCTGCGGGTCGTCGGCAAGGCGTCGCCGGACCCCGCCCGGGTGCGGGACGCGGCGGAGCAGGCGCTGGCGCTGCTCGACTGACACACCCCTCACCCGAGGGGCGTGTTTCCTGCCTTCATACTGAACCAATCGGTCAAGAAAAGGGGAGATCATGACCACCACCCGCTTCACCGGCAAGACCGCTCTCGTCACCGGCGCGGGCTCCGGCATCGGACGTGCCGTGGCCCTCGCCCTCGCCGCGGAGGGTGCTCGGGTGGTCGTGGCCGGGCGCCGGCCGGAGCCGCTGGAGGAGACCGTCCGCCTGGTCGAGGAACAGGGCGGCAAGGCCCTCGCGGTGACCGCCGACGTCTCCCGGGCCGCGGACGCCGAGGCGCTGGTCCGGGCCGCCGTCGAGCTCCCCCACCCTCGGCTTCGCTCGGGCGGGGGGACCCCCATCGGCTCGCTCGACGTGGCCGTCAACAACGCCGGTGTCTTCCGGGGCGGGCAGCCCCTCGCCGAGCTGCCGGAGGAGGACTGGCACACCCAGCTCGCCATCAACGTCACCGGCGTCCACCTGGCACTCCAGGCTCAGATCCGCCAGATGCGCACCCAGCCGTCGGGCGGCGCGATCGTCAACGTGTCCTCCACGTTCGGACTGCACGCCGCGTCCGCGGGAGCCGCCGCGTACGCCGCGACCAAGGCCGCCGTGACCGCCCTCAGCCGGGGCGCCGCCCTGGACCACATCGGCGACGGCGTCCGCATCAACGTGGTCAGCCCCGGTGCCACCGCCACCTCCATGTCGCTCCGCCCCGGCGAGACGGAGGCCGGCCGCACCGAGCGGGCGAAGGCCACGCTCCCGCTCGGCCGGATCTCCACCACCGAGGAGGTGGCCGCCGCCGTCCTCTACCTGGCCTCGGACGACGCGGCATCGGTCGTCGGCACCGACCTGGTGGTGGACAGCGGCGGCTCGCTGTAGCCCGTCAGTCGATCCCCGACCGCTCCACGCCCGCCACGATCCACCGCTGGAAGCACAGGAACACCAGCAGCAGCGGCAGGATCGACACGGCCGCCGCGACGAACAGCTCGTGCAGCCGCACGACCTGGGCGGTGGTGAACGAGGACAGGGCCACCTGCACCGTCCAGGCGCTCTGGTCCTGCCCGATCACCAGCGGCCACAGGAAGGAGTTCCAGGCGCCGAGGAACACGATGGTCCCGACCGCCGCGAACACCGGACGGGCATGCGGTACGACGACGAGCCAGTACGTCCGCCAGTACCCGAGCCCGTCCACCTGCGCCGCGTCCTCCAGCTCCCGCGGGAATCCGAGGAAGTACTGCCGGAAGACGAAGCAGGCGAACGCGGAGAACAGGGTCGGGACGATCAGCCCCCGCAGCGTGGAGACCCAGCCCAGCGACGACACCAGGACGAAGCTGGGCACGAAGGTGACGGCCGCCGGGACCAGCAAAGTGCCCAGGATGCCGTAGAAGACCTTGTTCGCGTGCCGGTAGGGGATGCGGGCGAGGCCGTAGCCGGCGAGGGAGGCCAGGAGCAGGGTGCCCAGCGTCGTCGCGACGGCGATCAGCGCGGAGTTGAGCAGCGAGCGGGCGAACGGAACGGACGGGTCCGCGAACAGCTCCCGGACGTTCCCCCATCTCACCTCGTCGGGGAAGAAGGTCCATCCGGGCGAGGTGATGTCCTGCTCGTCGGCCAGCCCGTTGCGTACGAGCAGATAGAAGGGGATCAGGAAGAGCAGGGCGAGCACGATCAGCACCACCAGCCTGAGCGCCCGCCCGGCCCGCACCAGGGCGTCATCCATCGCCGTCCGTCCTTCCCAGCCGCAGCCAGCGCGCCTGCCCCACCGTGACGACGGCGATGACCAGCGCGAGTATCACCGCGCCCGCGCTGCCGAGGCCCAGGTTCTGCCCCTGCCCGAGAGCGGTGTAGTAGAGGTAGACGAGCGGCGGCCGGGCATACGGCGGGTACCCCCTCGCATCCGACAACAGGTTGTAGAACTCGTCGAACGCCTGGAAGGCGTTGATGACGAGCAGCAGCACCACGGCGACCGAGGTGGCCCGCAGCTGGGGCAGGGTGATGTGCCGCAGCACCGTCCAGCCGGGCCGGGCCCCGTCCACGGCGGCCGCCTCGTACAGCGCCGGGTCGATCCGCTGCAGCCCGGCGAGGAGGAGGATCATGTAGAACCCGGCCTGCAGCCACAGCCGTACGGTCACGATGACCAGCCAGTACCAGGGCGGGTCGGTGGTGGACAGCCAGGCGACCGGGTCGCCGCCGAACCACCCCAGGACGGTGTTCGCCAGCCCGAACCGCACGCCGTTGAACAGGGACATCTTCCAGACGAGCGCCGCGACGACATAGCTGCACGCGGCGGGCAGGAAGAACACCGACCGGAAGAACGCCCGGGCACGCCCGATGCGGTTGACCATCAGGGCGAGGGAGAGGGAGAACACGTAGGTGACGGGCACGATGAAGGCGGTGAAGACGAGGAACGTCTTCAGGCTGTCGACGAACGCGTCGTCCCGCAGCATCGCCGTGTAGTTGTCGAGTCCGACGAAGTGCGTGGGCGTGACGGTGTTGTGCGCGTCGAAGAAGCTCAGGCCCACGCTCCACAGCAGCGGAACGTAGGTGAACAGCGCGAGCCCGAGCGCGAACGGCCCGACGAACACCCAGAACCACAGGGCCCTGTTGCGCCTCACGACGTCCTCTGCGCTTTCTTCACGCGGTCGAGTTCGGCCGACACCTTCCGTACGACGGCCCGCAGTTCGCTCTCCGGACTCGCCCCGTCCTTGATGATCCGGCTCAGCGCGTCCTGGTAGGCGGTCTGGCCAGCCGGGGTCCACAGCAGCGGCTGGGCGTAGCCGTGGTCGGTGGCGAACCGGACGGCGTCGGCGGCCGGGCCCTTCCTCAGCCGGGTGGCCTTCTCGGCGAGGGAGATCCGGGCGGGGATGTGGAAGCCGTAGGACAGCGCGAAGTCCTCCTGGTAGTCGGTGTGTTCGACCCAGAGCCACTTCACGTAGTCCTTGGCGGCCTCCTTGTTCCTGCTGCGGGCGCTGACGGCGGCACCGTAGGCGCCGACGGGCACGGAGGGCCGGCCGTGGCCGCCGTCCCCCGGGAAGGGCAACACCCCGAAGTCGTCGCCGAGTTCCCTCTCCACCTGCGGCAGCGCCCACAGCCCGGACCACTGCATCGCGGTCAGGCCCTGGAGGAAGGCGGACGGGTCGGACCAGTCGGAGGGCGCGCCGAGGAGCAGGGACCTGTCGGCGTACAGCTGGTGCAGCTTGCCGAGGGTGCGGGCGGCCGCGGGGTCGTCGAAGCCGACCTTGCCGTCGTCGGTGACGAGCGGGAGCCCGGCCGCGTACAAGGGGGTGCCGCCGAGGACGCCCGCGCCGCCGTCGTTGCCGAGGAAGAGCCCCTTGACCTTGCTGTCGGTGAGCTTCCCGGCAGCGTCGACCAGGGCGTCCAGGGTGGTCGGCGGCTCGACTCCCGCCTTCTTGAGCAGGCTCTTGCGGTAGTAGAGCAGCTGCGTGTCGATGACCTGGGGGATGCCCCAGACCCTCCCGTCGTACGTCTTGGGCGTGAGCACGGCCGGATTGAAGTCGTCCTTCACCCCCTCCAGCAGCTCGGTGAGATCGAGGACCTGGCCGCCCTGGATCTGGTCCAGCGTCGGCCCGTTGACCTCGAAGACATCGGGCCCGGAGTCGGTGAGCAGCGCGGCGGCGGTCTGCTGGTCGTAGTTCCCCGGCCGCCATTGCACGCTGACCTGCGCCTTCTTGAAGGCGGCGGCGTACCGCCGGACGGCCTGCTCGGTGCCGGCCTCGCCGTACTGGTGGTACCAGTGCGACAGCCGTGGCCCGGAGCCGCCGCCTCCGCGCCCGGTGTTCGACCCGCACGCCGTGAGCAGTCCGGCGCCCGCGGCCAGCAGCGTCCTACGGCTGAAACTCCCCATCGTGTGCCCCCTGACGTTCGTCATCGATGCACGGCCCAACGATCAACCATGCGGGGCGATTACGAAAGGCGAGTTGCGGCCGTGTGTCACCCGCCGAGGGAGTCGAAGTCCACACCGGTCAGCCGGACCGAGGCGGCCCAGAGCGCGGCCGACGCCCGGTCGTCCACGGTCCACGGGGCCCGCCGGGACGGCGCCGGCGCGCCGCGCCACATCGCGAACGACGGCCCGAAGAAGGAGTCGGTGCGTACGCCGGGCGCGGTCGCCGCGTACAGCGTGGGCAGCGCCCCGGCCTCCGCGGACTGGGCGAACACCCGGTTCGCCAGCTCCATCAGCCGCTCGGCACCGCGCCGCCCCTCGGCCCGTGGCCCGGCGGTCAGGAGGTTGGTGGCCGCGTACCCCGGGTGCGCGGCCACCGCAAGGAGGTCACGGCTGCCCACCCGGCGCGCCAGCTCGTGTGTGAACAGCAGATTGGCGCTCTTGGCCCGGGCATAGGCCACCCACCTCCCGTATCTCTTCTCACTGTTGAGGTCACGGAGATCGATGTTGGCGAGGGCGTGCATCATGCTGGACACGGTCACGATCCGCGCGCCCGGGGTGGCGAGCAGCCGTGGCAGCAGCAGCCCGGTGAGGGCGAAGTGCCCGAGGTGGTTGACGCCGAACTGGGTCTCGAACCCGTCGACGGTCGTCCCGTACGGTACGGCCATCACGCCGGCGTTGTTGACGAGCAGGTCGATCCGGTCGTACGGCAGCGAGTCCGCGAAAGCCCGCACGGACGCCAGCTCCCCGAGGTCCAGCCGGCCGACCTCGACGGACGCCCGGGGCACCTCCCCCACCAGCCGCTCGACGGCCGCCCGCCCCCGCGCCTCGCTCCGGCAGGCGAGCACCACCTGGGCCCCCTTGCGGGCCAGCTCCCGCGCGGTGACGTAGCCGAGGCCGCTGTTGGCGCCGGTGACGACGGCCGTACGGCCGGTGAGGCCGGGGATGTCGGTGGTGGTCCATCCTGACATGAGCACGCTCCTCCGCCGGTGAAGGGTCCGGACCAGACTAGACGCGGGGGTGACCCGGATCGCGGCCCGCTGGGCACCACTGACGGCGGAGGACACGTACGAGAAGGGACTGCGGGCTCTGCTGAACGGGCTCCTGCCCAACGGCTGACGACCACGCGCCCCAGGAGCCACCGATAGCGAACTTGACGTCAAGGTCGGTCTCCACGATGTGCTCGGCCGTCGGGTCCGTCGTCGGCGCGGAGGTGTGAACGGTGATCAGCGACTCGACCATGTCGTCCCGAGCTGTGCCGACGGAGATCGAGTGCGGTTCAACGCCGATGCGATGGACGTGGACCGCTTCTTTCGTCCAGCCGGCGGGTGGCAGGTCCGGGTCCGTCGCGTGTTCGGCGATCCACGCGTCGTAGGGGTCGAGGTCCTGGACGTAGAACTGACCGTGATCGGCGTCGATCACGAATCTCAGTGAAGCATCAGCCACCCGCGCAGGTTATCGAAGCCGATGGCGACTGCTGAGGCGAGTGCTTCCACCTGGTCAGCCCGAGGCGGAGCCGCGAGCAGGGGCATGCACGAAGGGGCGGCACCTCCGCACAGGGTGTACGGCTGACCTCCTGACGAGGGAAGTCAGCCGTCTCCCATACCTGGAGGGCACTCTCAGGGCACATCGCTCAGCGCGGCTTCCATCATGCCGGCGGTCTGGTCTTCCTCCGCCTCCCACAAGTGCGTGTAGACGTTCAGCGTGATCGATGGCTTAGCGTGACCAAGCCTCATCTGCACCTGCTTCGGCGTCGCTCCGTTCTTGATCAGCACTGAGGCATAGAAGTGCCGCAGATCGTGAAGCGTCGCGTCCTCGGGGACACGTACCTTGCTGCCCGACTTCTTCAGGTGGGCGTTCGCCCGCTTGACGTTCCGGGCCCACACCTTTGCCCAGCTCCCACGCCGGATCGCTCCGCCGGTCTCGCTGGTGTACAACAACCGAGCATGGCGCCATAAGGGCTTCCTGGGGTTCGTCCGATCCTCGATGTACACGACCCGCGGCGGGAACTCCTCGCGATGCCGTGCGATCTCGTCTACGACCGAACGCCCTTGAGGAACAGCCCGATAGCTCTGCTTGGTCTTCGGTTCCCCGAGGTATGGCACCCCCTTGTCGGGACCGATCAGTTGCTGCTTGACCGTCACGGTCTCGGTAGGCTCTTCGTCCTCCAGCCCGAACAACTCACCCTGCCGCAGACCCGTCGATGCAGCCTGCCTCACCAAGGCGCGGTACCGGGGAGACGCGGTCACGATCAGTGCCTTCACTGCCTCGGGGTGGAGCGGGTGAATCTCCGGATAGAAGACCTCTGGGGGTTTCAGCCCTTCCCATGGGTACTTCGGGATGATCCCCTCTTGGTGCGCCATCTTCAGGATGCTGGTGCAGACGTTCCAGGGCGTCGCGAAGGTCGACGGGGCGATGACCGCGGACCGATCTTTGATCCATTTCTGGCCGTCTGCCCGCTGGATGCTGCCGATCTGCCGGTTGCCGAACGTTGGGTAGATGTGCAGCCGTAGGGCCCGCTCGACATTCGTCTCGGTCCGCTCGCGGTGTACGGCCGTCTCCTGCCAGCGCTCAGCGACAGCCTTGAACTTCTGCTTGCCAAGCTCCCGGTTCACGAACGTGCCGCCGTCGAGTTCAGCCTTCACCTTGGCGGCACGGGAGTCCGCAGCCGTCTTCTTCTCGTAGTTCTCCTTGCACTGCTTGCCGGACAAGTCCCGGTAGCGCACCTGCCAGCGTTTCCCTGTGCCGTGCTCGGTGCTCGGATACAGCGTCTGGGTCTTGCTGCTGTGCGCCTCGCACGGCTTGGCATCGGCCGGCGGCCGGGACAGGTGCCAGCGGTCGTACACGTCAGCCATCAGTTCCCCTCCTCTGGGCAAGCCGAGTCAGCTGTGAGGCGGGGTCGGTTGCTGTTTCGGGTCATGCTGCGCGTCGGCCTCCGATCTCGTCAGCGTCGTACTTGTCCAGCGCTTCGGCGTCGTACAGAACATGTCGACCGCGCCTGATGAAGCACTGCGGGCCGGTTTCGGCGTAGCGCCAGTAGCGGACGGTTGAGGGCGACGTGCGGTAGCGCTCGGCGACTTCCGCAGTCGTCAGGTACTTCTTCATGACGTCCTTCCTGTGGGGAAGGGGGGAGAGCAAGTCCCGCCCCGGCGTTTCGGGCTGTGTCCGAGGTGCGGATTTCTGCGTCACCGCGTCACCTGCGTCATTCAGGCTTCTGACCTGCGGGTTTTGTGTGACGCAGAGGGATGGGGGTGCGTCACGCGTGACGCAGGCTGTCCGTCACGCGTGACGCAGGTGACGCGGCGTGACGCAGAGATGGGCCGTCTGCGTCACGCCTGTAGGCGCAGGTCACTCGCCGTTTTCGCGGGCCCCGTGACGCTGTGACGCAGCGTTCCCCTACTTAGGAAAAAAGAGGGGGTGTCTGCGGTGGTGCGGCGCGGCTCAGGGCGTGAAGAAGGAGCCGCTTCGCGGCGCGACCATCGAGGCGGCGCGAGCGCCGAACAACAAGAGGAGCACGCCGGGCCTGTGGTGCTCCTCTTGCTCGTACGGCCGTGGCGGTCAGAGCGCCTGCTGCTCGTGCGACGGCGCGGCGAGCGTGCAGGTCATCACGAGGTAGCGCCCCTCTCGGGTGCGGCCCGAGTCGATGAGTACGCCCCGGGCGGCGAGGGTGGGCTGTAGCCGCTTGAGGCGGTCGGAGAGCACCTTGCCCGTGGTCGGCCAGCCCTTGGGCAGGGGACGGAAGTCTTCCCCGATGTAGACGCGGCTGAGGCAGTGCAGCCACTCCGTGGACGTCATCCGCTGCTCGGTGCCCGGGTCGATGCCGGCGGCGTACTTGAGTACGGTCTGCGCCAGCAGGTCGCCTTCGATGACGTCGTCGTTGAGGTCGTCCAGGCTGGCCCGATAGGCGGTCAAAGCTCCCAGACCGGTGGCAGCGTCGAGTTGGGCGCACAAGTGGGCGAAGTCGGCCATGCGCAGGTCGGTTGGGATGTCCGCCTGTGCTGCGCGGACCTTGACCGTGAGGTCCAGGAGCGAGCCGAGGATGACCGGCAGCGCCTCTGTGTACTCGGCCCACAGTTCCGCTTCCGTGCGCCTGACCTTGGGACGCTCCAGCCGCAGGGGCAGCAACCGCTCCGCAAGGTCGGGCTTGATGATGCCCACGTCGATGCCGGTCAGGAGCAGGGGGCGGCGGTAGCCGATGCGGAAGACGTCCCCGTCGGTGAACAAGGCGCGTTTGACGTCCTCTGCTCCGGTGACGATGCGGCACATGGCGTCGGACAGGTCGGGGGTCATGTGGGAGAGGTTGTCCAGGGCGGTGACCCATCCGGCCGCCACGGTCGTGGTCAGGTTCTCTTCATCCTTCGGGGCCCGGCGCAGGTCACCGCTCATGCCCTCGATGATCCGCACGAGCATCCTGCCGCCGGTGGACTTGCCCGCGCCCTGCGGGCCGGTGAGGAACGGCGCGGGAACGGGCACGGACGGAGCGAGGCAGCCGACCAGCCACGCGATGGCCAGGCACTCGGTCTCCGCGGTGGCGAAGTTGCACAGCCGCAGCAGTAGATCGATGCCCTTGCCGTCCGTGTTCTTGGCCGGCAGCGGCAGTTCGCCGGTGAGCTGGGTGCGCCGCCAGCACACCTCACGCGGATCGGGAACGGCGATGTCCCATCCGGTGGGGTGGATGCGGACGGACTGCCCGTCGGCGCGGCCCAGGTCCAGCCACGTCGCGCCGTCGAACCCCGGGGCGACGCGGATGTACACAGGCTGCACCTCCTCGGACAGTGCGAGTGCTTCGATCAAGTCGAGTGCCTCCTTGAGCGCGGTCCCGTTGAACACGCCCAATCCGTCCCTGTACAGGCCGACCATGAGTTCCTGGCGGTGGCTGCCGGTCGTGCCCTGGGAGCGGATCGGGCGGGCGACGGGGTGGCCGTTCCTCTGCGCGTACACGGTCCCGTCGGCGGTGCGGAAGTACCGGAAGTGCGCCTGTGCGTAGTCGGTGATGACCTCGCGGGCCGGGTTCTTGTCGTCCTCGGACATGGTCACAGTCCCAACGTGGTGCAGGCGTTGGTCCACGCGTCGGTGCAGTGCCGGGGGGATTCGCCCTTGGCCTGAGCGGCGGTGAACAGCCGCGCGATGTGCGCCTCGGTGAGGCAGCCGCACCGGCCGTGCGTCGACAGCACCGCAAGGAACGTCCGGTACACGGTCGCGTGGACGGCGCTACGGGCCTCGGTGATGCGCTGCACGGCCATGGTGATGCCACGGTCCAAATAGGTGGGCGTACGGTGTCGGCACTCGCCCCCAGGACCCCTCACAGGCACTGAGAGCGTCTGTGGCGCCCTACGGGCCGGGGACGGGTCCTTTACTGCCAGGGCGCGCACAGCGTCCGGTAGAGCGCCCATGGTGCCCGCGCCGTTGCCGAGCCAACGGGCGTACGACATAAGGGACTTGATGTCGACGCCGGGTCGGACCGCGTTCGAGGACGGCATGGTGCCTCGGTAGATCCAGTGCTCGCCCCGCGTCGTAGGCACGGTCCGGGTCGCGGGCAGAGTCTCGCGGGCCCACTGGACGGCGGCCGGGTCGTCCAGGTCGACCACGGTCACCCCGGCGCCGCCGGGGTGGTAGGCCACGGCCGCCGCCTGCCGCCACGCCGGGCCCCACGCGGTGGAGTTGAGGACGTGCGGGTCGGTGGTCGCGGCGGCCCACGCGTGGCACGGCGCCAGGCATCCGCAGGCGCCCGCCGCCTTCATGTTGGGCCGGCCACCGCACGCGTTCCGCGCACAGGAGGGGCAGTTCCCGAACGGCAGCTTCCCCCGGCGCAGGGGAAGCACCGGCAGACCGTCGGCCGCCAGACGCAGCGCGGTGCGCAGGTGGCTGGTCGGGGCGCTCACGCGGCCACCCCCAGACCGGCCGTCGCTTGCGCGGCGAGGAAAGCCCGCCCGATCCACTCGGTGTAGGCCGGAGGCAGCGCCTCCCGCAGCCGGAGATGGTCGGTGGACCAGTCGATGCCCTTGGCGGCCCGGATCTCCTCCACTGTGGCCTTGCCCCCGCCCTGGCCGTACGCGGCGACGTAGGGGCCGTCGTGGTACTCGCCGTGCCGCCACCCGCGCACGCGGCCCCGGTGGCGGGGGTGGGTCGGTCGGGCGGTGGTCCAGCGGCCGAGTTCGAAGTAGCGGTGCATCAGCACCGCCAGCCCGAACTGTTCCCCGCACAGACGGACGTCCTTGCGGACCTCGCTGCCGGCCACGTTCTCGATCACGTACGGCCGCCCCGTCGCCTCCAGCGCGGCCCGGGTGGGGGCGATGAGCCGGGGGTAGGTGCGGCCGATGGCGGCGTTGCGGGCCTTGTTGGTGCCCTTGGTCGGGCCGCCCTCTCCCTGGCAGGGGGGTGAGGTGTGGATGAAGTGGAATTCGTGGCCGTGGGCGCGGATGAACTCGATCGCGTCGCCCTGGTGGAAGGCGTCGCCCCGGTAGTCCGGCTGCGGTTCCTTGTCGACGCCGGTGATGTGGCAGCCGGGGAAGGCGCGGCGGTAGCCCTCGGTGGCGCCGCCGATGCACGAGTAGGCGTCCAGCACCCGGAAGGGTCCGGGCAGGGCGAGCACTCGCCCGATGTCGGTCGGATGGGTCATGCTGGGTGACCTCCACTGTTCAGTTGGATGAGTGGAACAAGGGCGGCCCCGGATCTTTGGCGAGACGGAGGGGCCGCCCTTGGCGTAGCTAGTGGTCGGGGTCCGGGTGCGCGAGGCAGACGCCCTCGCCCGCGTCGTCGCAGACGCACCCGGCCCGCTGGGCGTACTGCTGGCGGACGTAGCCGCGCGGGTCCTGCTCGGCCTGTTCCGCGAGGTCCGGGGCGATGTGCGGCCAATCGGTGTCAAGCAGCATCACGGCCGCCGCGAGCGCGGTCTCGGTAGATTCGCCGCCGCCAAGCAGGACGGGCTCATCGAGCAGCGCGATGCGGTCCAGGAGCGCGGCTTTGCGCAGGTAGTAGTCCCGGTCCAGTTCGGTGAAGCACTCGGTCGTGGCGAGGGTGCGGGCGGTCCAGCCGATCTCGCTGACGATGCTGGGCGCGAGCGTGTACGCCGCTTCCGGGGCCGGGAAGGGCTCCGGGTCGTGGCGGTAGGCGGCGGTGGCGTACAGCCGGGTGCGCTTGCCGTCCCGGGTCGGGTAGGCGCGCACGGCGCCGGTGACGAACGCCTTGTCGAGGGCGGTGGTGAGTCGGTCGGTGTCGGCGGGGTCGCAAATGATGCGGATCTCGAACACGGCGCTCCAGTTCACGGGTTGGGGATGGCGTGGACGACGACGGCGGCGGCGAGGGAGTTGATGGGTCCGGCGGCTCCGGTGGAGGCGAGGAAGAACCCGAACATGACGGCCGCGAACGCGGCGCCGAAGCTGAGGCTGTGGTTACGGAGCAGGAAGAACAGGACGAGGCCGAACAGGAAGACGAGCGAGACGGTCACGGCCATTCGGGGAACTCCCTGTCGTGGTAGTGGTCGGGGTCGTGGTGGTGGTGACGGCGGGTGCCGGCGCGGTGGATGTCGCGGCCGGTGTTGAGCAGACGCCGGCCGATGCGGAGCCGGTAGCGCTGCCCGCGGCAGCGGCGGCACAGCTTGACCTTGCGGCGGGCCTGCCGGATGCCGGTGCCGGAGCACTTTCGGCAAGGGGTGAACGGCTGGACCGTACATAACAATGCGTAACCAGCGGCGGCCAGGAAGAGGGCGAGGCTAGCGAAGCCCACAGGGGCTCACATCCCTTCTCAGGGCGGTTTCGGGGTGTTTCCGCAGATGAGCCGCTAGACGCTAGTTCGCTGATCAGCGGCCCTTAGGGGCGCTAGTGGCGGTGCTAGATCTAGCGGTGGCGGCTGCTAGGTCTAGCACCTCTGCTCGGGCTAGGCGGCGGCCCGATCGGCGTTACGCCGTGTAATCGCGGCGAGGACATCGGCGCGCTTGATGCCGCGCCGGTTGGCGCCCTCGCCGTCGTCGGTGGTGCCCCAGACCTGCCCCGGCTTGACGCCCCAGGGCTTGAGGGCGGCGGTGACGTTCTCGCCCTGCCAGCCGGCGTAGGTGTCGGGGTGGGCATCGGAGAGGCGGACGGCGATGCGCTCGCACCACACGGCCTTCTCGTCATCCGCGATGACGTCGAGGATGTCGGCGAGGATGTCGGACCCGGCGCCGGTGGTCTCCGGGCCCTGGCCGATGGCGTGGCCGGTGACGTTGCCGTACTCCTCGCGCATCTGCCGCGCCCGGGTGACGACCAGCTCGGCCTTCGGGGCGTCCACGAACGCGGACGCGACGATGCGCGGGTCGTCGCCCTCGCCGGCCATCCAGCAGATGCCCAGGTCGCGGCGGCTGAACATGGTGGCCCGGATCCCGGACTTGTAGGTGCCGGTGCCAAGCACCATGTCGTTGGCCTGGTGGTTCATCACCTTCAGGCAGAACCGCAGGACCGCGTTGGCGGAGATGCCGGGGGGCAGGGACTTGGCGTCGGGCCGCTGGGTGGCGAACATGCCGATGATGCCGAGGGCCGGACCGCGCTTGGTGATGTCGGTGCAGATGGCCTCGATCTCCGGGCCGTGCTTCTCGTGCTCGAACAACATCTGGCACTCGTCAATGCCGATGACGATCGGGTGCAGGCCCAGGCCCTTGTCGCTGGCCAGGTCCGGCGTCACCTTCGACTCCGGGCAGCGCGAGCGCGGCAGGCTGCGGATCACCTTGGCCCGGCGGCGGATCTCCTCCTTGACCTCCCGCAGGGCGTTCAGGATGTACTCGACATCCTCGTCTTCCTCGCCGGAGCGATAGCGGTGGCAGACAGGCTCCAGCGGGCCGAGGTCGCCGGTGCCCTTCAAGTCGAACGCGTACAGGGCCGCGCGGGGGTCGAGGGCGCAGATCAGCAGGAGCAGACGGAGCAGGAACGTCTTGCCCATGCGAGGGATGGAACCGATGACGATGGCGGCGAACATCAGCGTCACCTCGACCCAGCGCATGCGCTGGTCGTTGCCGAAGATGACCGGCTTGAACAGGTCGACACGGCCGTCCTTCAGCAGCGGCCAGGCCGGCTTCGTCGTCTCGTTCATGGGCCGGTCGCCGACCCACAACACCAGACGCCCTTCGTGCTCGTGCTCGTCGCCGGACGGCCAGACGCAGCCGACCTTGCGGCGCAGGCCGGACGCGAGGGCCTCTCGCTTGTCCATGATGTCGTCCGGGGTGACGCCATACGGAAGGTCGAGGTCGGCGCGGTAGCCGGGCCCGTCCCGGACGATTTCGCTGGTGAAGCGCATCCCGTCCATGTCGCCGCCCTTCTTGATCGCGGCGGTGATCTTCGGGTTGCCGATGGACTCCAGACCACGCAGGACGATCGTGCCGGTGAGCTTCTGCAACTCGGTCTTCAGCACCGCCGGACCCACAACCGGGGCGTCCGGCTGCTGTCCGCCCAGACCGAGCAGGAGCACCCCGCCGGCCGCGAACGCGAACAGGAACTCGGGGGCCAGGACGTACAGGTACAGGGCGAACCCGAGACCGAACACGGCCGCAACCAGGGTGACCAGTCCGCGCAGCCGGATGCGGCCGGCGCGGAGCCGGGCCAGGCGCATGTACTCCTCAACGTCCTCGGTGCGCACCGCGAACTCCCGCAGGGGCGCGGCCTCGCGGTCCCATACCCACCGGTTCGTTGCCGCGATGAACCGGCACGCTCCCCGGGGTGCCATGAGGGTGAGGTGTCCGGCATACACGGGGATCCGCACCCCGTGGTAGAGGGCGGCGTAGCCAACGTTCGCGCTGGTGTGGCGGGCGGTGGCGAGGAAGTCACGCCGGTTGGTGAGCCATCCCGCCAGGACCGGCTTGCGCTTCTCGATGCGCACCTTCGGGTCCGGCAGCGCCGGGTTGTCCACCGGAACGGGCGCCGCCGGGGCGTCGTCATCGGAGGCGGTGTCGGGCACGGGACGCAGATGCGGGCCCACGGTGCTTTCCGTCATGCTGGGGTCTCCCTGCTGCTCAAACGGGTGGTGGGTGGCCCGGGGGCGGCCCTGTTTCCTTGGCCGGGACGGCCGCCCCCGGGGCGTTGCTACTTGCCGTTCTTGCTGTTCTTGGCGCGCTCTTCGCGCTTGCGGGCCTGGTCCAGGACGCGGTCGAACTTGCGCTGCAGGTCGCTCTGGTCGACCCGGCCGCCGAACTGGCGGTCGTCGGCGAGGCTGCGCTTGGCCATCCGGGCGACGTACCAGGCGAGCTGTGCCTTCTCACCCGCGGTCAGACGAGGCTGGTTGCTGCTCACGGCTGTCTCTCCGTTCCGGGCCGGACTGTCCGGCTCCCCACGGCCCCGGGCACATGGTCCGGGGCCACAGGCAGCCGTCAGCGACGGCCGCGGGCGCGGCGCACGTTGCTCGCGGCGCGCTTGCCGTCCTCGCCGCCCACCGAGCGGACGACGGTGACGACACCCCACGCGCACACGGCAGCGATCAGGGCCAGCAGGGCGAGGTTGGCGGCCATGGCGGTCAGCACCCCGACCAGCAGCGGGCCGAAGTAGACGCCGGCCGCGACCGCGCCGGCCCCGACCCCGGAGCCGAGCGCGACGCGCTGCACGGTGCGGTCCGGCGGCGCCTGGTGCACGTGCTGGTGGATGACCTGCGGCCCGCTGTAGTGCTGCGGCGGGGCGGACAGGCGGTCGGTGTAGGCGTAGGTGCCGTCCGGGAGCTGAACGACCCGGGGCACCTCAGGCAGCGATTCCATCGCAGGTTCCTTCGGGGTAGGCGCACGGCACGCACATGCCGAGCGAGGCGGGGATGACGTAGCCGGCGTCCCGGCGGCAGGCGGGGCAGATGCGGCGGGCGGCGTTCGCCTTGCCCAGGGCCGCCCACTTGGCCGGCGTCATGGGCCGTACAGGCTTGGCCAGGTCGATCCGGTACAGGTAGGCGACCAGCGGTCCACGCCAGCGGCGCGGACGCTCGACCTGCGCAGCCACATCCTGGCCACCCGGCCGCAGCCCCTGCGCGCGTAGCTGACGGCGGGTAGCAAGACCGTCCGGGGCCAGTCGCCAGACGTAGACGGGAAGGGCGGCCATCAGCGGCCGACGATGGCCAGATCGGCCCCGACTTCGGCCGGGGT
Source organism: Streptomyces sp. NPDC046727 (assembly GCF_040645635.1). NCBI lineage: Bacteria > Bacillati > Actinomycetota > Actinomycetes > Kitasatosporales > Streptomycetaceae > Streptomyces > Streptomyces sp. NPDC046727. The sequence continues at coordinate 43,003 of NZ_JBEYYR010000024.1, read as the reverse complement.
GCGATGTTCGGCGTAGCGGGCGGAGACCCAGCCCACCGACCAGCCGCACAGCTCCGCCGCAGACCGCACCGGCAGCCCGGCGGTGAACGCAGCGGTCACGATGGCGCGGGCTTCGTGCTCCGGGAGCTTGCCGGTCGCCGGGCCGCGCTCCAGCAGTGCGGTGCGTTCGCGCTCGGCCCGCGCCTGCTGCTCGGCCCGTTCACGGCGTTCACGCTCTACCCGCTCACGGCGCTCGTGCTCGCGGCGTTCAGCGGCCTCCCGCTCAGCCTGTACACGTTCGCGCTCACGCTGTTCACGCTCGCGTTCACGGCGTTCACGCTCGGCCTGTTCGGCGCGTTCGCGGGCCTCTTCCCGCTCGCGTTCCTCGCGGCGTTCGGCGGCTTGCCGCTCGGCCTGTTCCCGGGCCATGAGGGCTTCGTGTTCACGCTGTTCACGGGCCAGCAGCACGGCGTGCTCCCGTTCCTCCCGCGCCCGCCGCGCGGCATCCTCGCGCCGGGCGGCGGCGGCCTGCTCGCGAGCCTCGCGTTCGGCCCGCTCCCGCTCCTGCAACGCCACGACGGCGGCGGCGATGGCACGGCGGTAGGCCAATCCGGTCTCCGCCGTCACGATCAGCAGCAGCGGCGCCACGGCGTGGACCGCCACGCCCACCATGTCGTTCTTCAGCGCGGAGTCGGCCACGTTCAGGGCCAGCGTCATGCAGCCGGTCATCCACCGCAGCGCGACGGGCCACCGGCCGCCGTGCCCGCCCAACCGGGCCAGGACCGCATCCAGGCGGACCACGATGACCACCGCAGCGTCCACGACCAGGGGCAGGATCGGTGCGGTCCACGACCACTTCGCCGGGGTGTGAGCGGCGGCGAGCGGCGTCACGGTGAGCACCGAATAGAGCATCGCCCCGGCCACGATCAGCCACGTGCCAACCGACAGAGCCTTCTCGGCTGAACGGATATGAACGGCGTTCACGCCGCCTCCCTTCCACCCGTTCCCGGGCGGCCGGCGCGGCGGCCGTTCCGGCTGGTGTGGGTCGGCTCCGGGCCGTCCGCGACGCACCAGCCGCCCCCGGCGCGCTTGGCCGTGTACATGGCCTCATCCGCCCGCCGCAGCGCCAGCGGCAGCGACGGCGAAGGAAGCTCAGCGGTCAGGCAGGCACCCACCGAAGCCCCGACGCGGACGGTGCGGCCCCGGTATGTGAACGGGGCGGTGAGCGCGCCGTGCAGATCGTTCAGTAGCCACGACAGCGTGAACGGATCCTCCAGCGGCACGACAGCGGCGAACTCATCCCCGCCCAGCCGGGCCACGACCGCACCGCGCCGCGAGGTCAGCGCCTCGGTCAGGCTCGCGGCGGTGGCGCGGATCGCCGCGTCACCGGCGGCGTGCCCGAAGGTGTCGTTCAGGGCCTTGAAGCCGTCCAGGTCGACCAGCACCACGATCACGTACTCGTAGCGGGACAGCAGCCGGGCCGCACGCCGCTCGAACGGGGCCCGCGTCCACAGGCCCGACAGCGGGTCCCGGCGCGCTGCCGATAACCGGCGCCGCATCCACAGCCCGTGGACACCCCAACCACCGGCCAACGGCCCTGCGGCCGACACCATGGCCAACAGATCGTTCATCAGGCACCCCCGACCGCGAGCAGGGCAGCGAAAACGAGCAGGGCGCCGCCGGCCAGGGTCAGATCGACCGCGCGGCGCAGAGTGGTGAACTTGCCGACCGCCAGGCGGGACAGGCCCGCGATATCAGCGGCTAGGTCCCGCGAAACTGTTTCGGTGATCTCCTGCGCGGTCAGGGTGGCCCACAGCGGGAAGCCGTGCCGGCCGCTCAGGTTCGGGCGGACCGAGCGCAGCAGCAGCCCGGCCGCCGTGAGCAGCGCCGCCATACCGGCACCCCCGATGATGCGGGCGGGCCAGGCGAGGGAGAGGTCGTGGCCGACGGTCCAGGCTCCGGCGAGAACGGCGCCGACGAACGCCAGCAGCAAGCTCGTCTTGCCGTCGGTCCGCGCGATCTCCGCCTTCACCTCGGCGTGCGCGGCCATGAGGTCCCGTCCGGTCGTGGCGGTCATGCCGCACCCCCCGGCAGGCTCGCCGTGGCCGCACGGTTCGCCAGCGCCGCCCGCTCAGCCAGCACGCGGCGGCGGGCCCGGCGCATCCGGCGCTCGTCCAGCTCGCTCGGGGTGCGGTCGAGCGTGATGATCTGCGAGTCGAGCAGCTCGACCTCCGCCAGGATCAGCGGGATCTCCTGCTCGATCGCGTCCAGCTCCGCGGCGGTCGGCTCCCGCCAGTCCGCGAACGCGGTAACAGCGTCCTGAACAGTGACGATGTGTTCCATGGGTCGTGGTTCCTCTCACAGGTGAACGGCCCGAACAGCGCCCCCGGAGCTGCAACTCCGGGGGCGCGCGCCGTTGGGGTGTGGATCAGCCCTCACACGGGCGGAAGTCCTACGCGCTACTTGCCCCTGGCCCTGGCCTTGGCCTTGGCGACGTGCTCGTTGCCCATCTGCTGCGCCCGCTGGGAACTGGAGGTCTCCCACCCCTGGGCGCCGCAGGAGCAGCGGTACTGGACCTTGCGCCCGCCCCGGGCGGGCCAGATGAAGAAGGTGTGCCTGGTGCCGAACATGCGGTGTCCTCTCCGAAAGGGGGATCAGGCGGGTAGTGCGCGCCCCGGGCCGCATTCGATGCGACGCCCTCACGGCGGGATGCCGGGGCTGTACCAGGCCGACACTGGAAACGTCGCCCGGCGGCCGTCACCCGGGCCGTGCGGGGACAGGGACTCGAACCCCGTCGAAATTAGGCACCCTGTTGAGTTTTCAAGGAACGACCGCTGCCTTCGTACTCACCCTCATGGGCTTTCCTCCGGGCGCCTGCTTGCAGTACCTGTTTTACAGGTACTGCATGGGGGTCCGTCAAGTACGGGCGCGGACCTTCTTGGCTTTGCGCCGGGACTTCTTGGCGCACCATCAGAATGTCTGCAGCTCAGGGGAGTTGGTCACCCCCTACGTGGACAGGGCGGGGAGTTCTGGTTACCGTCAAGAGCTCCCTGCTGCCGTCAAGAGCTCCCTAGATGTCCCTTGGGGGATGGATGCCCAACGAGCGTTTGCGGTCCGCCATGTTGGCCCGGAACATGACCGTTCAGGACTTGGCAGAGGCGATCCAGGTCAACCCGAAGACGGTCGAACGCTGGATCACGCAGGGCAAGGTGCCGTACCGGCGCCACCAGTACGCGACTGCCTCCGTGCTGCAGGTCGACGTCACGGCGCTGTGGGACGACGACCGCAATGTCGACAGCGCAACGGACATGACGAAAGCCGAGATAGTCGCTGTCTATCCCCACAGGCACACCGTGCCGCCGGGTCTCTGGCGCGACCTGTACGAGAGGGCGGAGAGGAACCTCGACGTTCTCGTCTACTCCGGGCTCTTCCTGTCCGAGGATCCCCTGTTCCTGGACCTCGTGAAGAAGAAGGTTGAGGGATCCACCCAGGTACGGATCCTGCTCGGAGACCCCGACTGCGAGGCCGTCCGGCAGCGTGGCATCGATGAGGGACACCGGATCATGGACGGCAAGATTCGGAACGCGCTGGTGAACTACCGGCCGCTCTTCAAGAGTCACCCCGAAATCGGGTTCCGGCTCCACGCGACGACGCTCTACAACTCCATCTACCGGTCCGATGACGAGATGCTCGTCAACCCGCACGTCTACGGCATCGGCGCCTACATGGCACCGGTCTTCCACCTGCGACGCATGCCGGGCGGCAGCCTGTTCGACACCTACGCGAATAGCATCGAACAGACCTGGGGAGGCGCACGCCAGGTCACGGACCAAGACATCACGGGAGCCTGAGCATGGGACGCATTGACTACCTTCACGACCCCGACGCCCCGCCGGCCAACTCGGTCGTGCCCTCCGTCGTTGCGCTCGTGCAGAACGACGCGGGACAGGTGCTCATGATTCAGCGCTCCGACAACGGGCGTTGGGCACTCCCGGGCGGTGGCCACGACGTCGGGGAGTCGATCAGCGACACCGTGGTACGTGAGGTCTGGGAAGAGACTGGCATCAAGGCCGAGGTCATCGACATGTCCGGGATCTACACCGACCCCGGGCACGTCATGAAGTACGACGACGGGGAAGTGCGCCAGCAGTTCAGCATCTGCTTCCGCGCGCGGCCGGTCGGCGGTGAGCTGCGTACGAGCAACGAGACGACTCAAGTCCGCTGGGTGGACACGGCTGACCTGCGCGACCTGGACATCCACCCCACCATGCGACTCCGCATCGAGCACGCCATGGACCGGACGCGTACGACTCCCTACATCGGCTGACGCTTGACGGCAGCGACGCGTTCGAGCACGCGCGATGTGCTGGCAAGGATCTCCGGTTCCGCACGGCGGATGAACGTGCCGATGAGGCTGTCCGGGCCGTAGCGTCCTGCGATCTCGTTGACTCGGTCGATCGGGTTCGTGGGCGTGCCGTCCGGCGTGGTGTTCATGTCGCAGTAGCAGAGCGCGTCGTTGAGGTGCGCGCCCTCACGGGGGAACTCCCCCGCCAGCTCGTCATGCAAGCCGCGGGCCTCTGCCTCCATCCACGCGCACGAGTGGTGGGCTACGAGGTTCACGACCCGTCCGTCGGCGTCGGCGACGTCGCGGAGGTAGCGGGCGCCATCAAGCGGGTGAAAGCCGGTCTTGGCGAGGTCGGGGGCGTACCCGATGTCATGGAGAACGGCCGCTGCTTCAAGCAGGTCGGCATCCTCGCCCAGGATGGGCGCGATGGTACGGGCCCGCTCAGCGACGCCCAAGCAGTGCTGCCAGCGTCGAGGCAGCGGCTCGGCAAGCAGCGACTCGGCGAGGGGGTAGGCCCACTCGGTCAGCTTCGACAAGCTACGAACGCTCCTCTCGAATCGGCGCGGCGCGGACCGTCCGCACCCTGCCTTGCCCACCACCGGCCAGCACGCCGGCCGCCTCCAACTTGTCGAGAGCCTTGGTCACGGTGGGCCGCGACACCCCGAACCGGGCGGCCAGGACGGAAGCACTGGGAAAGGCTGTCCCCGCTTCGAGCCCTTCATCCGTGATGATCGCCGCGATCCGTTCGTCCAACGGGCGCCGGTCGGCCGACTCGCCCGCCCGCACAACACGCCACCGCCCACCAGGCACCGGTTCGGCGACGCCCTCGCGCTGGAGTACACCGAAGGCGCGTAGAGCGACCCCTCGGGAGATCTTGTAGTCGCGCACGAGATCAGCAGCAGACGGAAGTTCCGTCATGCCCGGGTCTGCCTCGATACGGACCCTCAGCGCATCGGCGATCTTCAGGAAGGTACCCCGGGGGCTGGCCTGTTCTGCCACGCGCTCTCCCTCTCGGTCAGCCAATCGTCCTACCCCAGCTTCCCATGCTGCCCCGTCAGCTTGATAAGACCGTCTCTGCCTCATCAAGGCCCGCGCACGGCGCGGGCGCGCGCCACCTCTGCGGCGCGGCCTGCCTCCTGTCTTCGCCCCGGCTGGCCGCGCCCGGCGGCGCGCTCGGCGGCGCGCTCGGCGGCTACGGGCATGAAGTGGGAAGACACCCTCTGTGGCTGGGGCGTCGATCCGGCGGTCATGTGCTTGGTTCTTCAGCAGCAGTGCTCTGGCGGCTCGGTGCGTGCAACCATGCTCTTGTAGGCGTTTTGCGTGAATCGGATGGTGGTCGGCATGGTGGCGCTGCGGTGGGTGGTGGCAGTGGGGGCCTCGGTAGCGGCGTTCTTTGCCGTGGCGGTGCCGTGGGCCGTGCTGTCTGTAGGCGGTAACGACCCTTGGGACGTGATCGGTCCGGTCGCGGGAGTGGTCGCGGCCGGTGTGCTGGCCGCTTTGGGTTGGTGGGCCTCCCAGGCGGGTGCGTCCGGCGGTGTTGGGCCGGCGCGCAAGGTGCGGCAGTCGGCTCGTGCGAAGGGGAGTGTCAAGCAGACCGCTGGCAGCCGCGGAACGCCTGCGCGGTCAGGGCGTCGCCCGCTGCTAGAGAGCATCCGACAGAAGGCGCGGGGCGGGGGTGACGTCGACCAAGTCGCCGGCGACCGGTCCTGACCAAGCCGAACGCAGGAGGATCCCGTGAGGTCGGAACGGAGACAGACGCAGCAGCGCGCCCGCGCGGGTAGGGACGTCACGCAGCTTGCGGCCGACATACATTTTCAGGTGCCACCTGCGCGGGAGCCTGAGGTGGCCTGGCCAGTTTGGGTGGGCAGCGTTCCCAAGCTCGCGGCGGCGTTCCAGCCGCGCATGACAGCCCAGGCGGCCCTTAATGAGGCTCGCAATGAGCCGGGTGCGGGAGGGCCGGTGCTGTCGCAGGTCCTGTCGGGAGATGGCGGAGTCGGCAAGAGCCAGCTCGCCGCCGCGCTGGCACGGGAACTGCGCGACAAGGACCGCGAACAGGGCGGCGGCTTGGACCTGCTCGTGTGGATCAGTGCTACTGAGCCCGACCAGATCATCACCGGCTATGCCGAGGCCGCCGAAGAGTTGCGCCTCCCGGTCAGCGGCAGCGGGGATGACACCACCGCCGCGCGTGCATTCCTGGCCTGGCTGTCGGTTACCGGTCGGCGCTGGCTGGTGGTGCTTGACGACATCACCGACCCGGTGGCCGTTGATGCGTGGTGGCCGGACGGCAATCCCCGCAACGGTCGTGTCCTGGCTACCACCAGACGTAGAGACGCCTTGCTGAGCGGCCAGGGCCGCCGCCTGATCCACCTTGGCCTCTACACCCCCGCAGAGGCGACGGCCTACCTGCGCCGCCGCCTGTCCGACGCTGGACATCCCCAGCTGTTCGAGGATGGTGCCGCAGGTGAGCTGTCCCAGGCGCTGGGCCTCTTGCCGCTCGCTCTCGGTCACGCCGCCGCCTACATGATCAACAAACGGTGCGACGTCGGCACGTACCTCACCCGCTTCCAGGACACGAACAGCAAACTTGCCGACCTCCTCCCGCCGGAGGCGGACACCGAAGGCTACGGCCGGCCCGTCACCGCCGCGCTCCTACTCTCCCTCGACGCCGTCCAAGCCGCCGACACCACTCAACTGGCCCGGCCACTGCTCCAGCTCATCGCGCTGATGGACCCGCTCGGACACCCAGCAGACCTGTGGACCACATCACCGGTGCAAAAGCACCTACGCACCGCACGCCCGCCCCGCCGCCGCTGGCTGCGTAGACAGCAGCCGACCGTCACCGAAGAGGACATCCACTCCGCGCTGGACTGCCTGCGCATCTACGCCATTGTCGCGCAAGACAGCACCCGAGGACCGATCCGCATGCACGCCCTGACAGCACGGGCCATACGCGAGACGATCCAACCCAGTGCACTATCTGCCATCGCCCACACTGCAGGCGATGCAGTCCTCAGCCTGTGGCCCGACCTCGACCACCACGACCGAGACCTGTCCGCGGTCCTGCGCGCGAACACCATGCTGCTGGACCAGCACACCTACCCGCTGCTGTGGCAGCCCACCACGCATAGGTGTGTGTACCGGGTCAGTAGCAGCCTGACAGCGGTGGGCTTGTACGAACAGGCCGTCGAATATGACCGGGTTCTTGTTCAGCGCAGCACCGAAAGTCACAGCCTGGACCACCCCGACACCCTTAGAGTCCGCACCAGCCTGGCCAACTCCTACGCCGGGGCCGGGCGCACCCGGGAGGCCCTCGAACTGCACGAGCGGGTGCTGACCGACTGTGAGCGCCTGCTCGGCCCGGACCATCCCGACACCCTTAGCGCCCGCCACAACCTGGCTATCTCCTACCGGGCCGCCGGACGCACCCAGGAGGCCCTCCAACTGGAGGAGCGGGTGCTGACCGACCGCGAACGCCTGCTCGGCCCGGACCATCCCGACACCCTTAGCGCCCGCCACAACCTGGCTATCTCCTACCGGGCCGCCGGACGCACCCAGGAGGCCCTCGAACTGCGTGAGCGGGTGCTGGCCGACTATGAGCGCCTGCTCGGCCCGGACCATCCCGACACCCTTAGCGCCCGAGGCAACCTGGCTGTCTCCTACAGCGACGCTGGACGCACCCAGGAGGCTCTCCAACTGGAGGAGCGGGTGCTGGCCGACTATGAGCGCCTGCTCGGCCCGGACCATCCCGACACCCTCACCACCCGCCACAACCTGGCTATCTCCTACCGGGCCGCCGGACGCACCCAGGAGGCCCTCGAACTGCGTGAGCGGGTGCTGACCGACCGCGAACGCCTGCTCGGCCCGGACCATCCCGACACCCTTAGCGCCCGCAGCAACCTGGCTGTCTCCTACAGCGCCGCCGGACGCACCCAGGAGGCTCTCCAACTGGAGGAGCGAGTGCTGGCCGACCGCGAACGCCTGCTCGGCCCGGACCATCCCGACACCCTCACCACCCGCCACAACCTGGCTGTCTCCTACAGCGCCGCCGGACGCACCCAGGAGGCTCTCCAACTGGAGGAGCGAGTGCTGGCCGACCGCGAACGCCTGCTCGGCC
>NZ_JBEYYR010000024.1:0-34467 GCF_040645635.1 Streptomyces sp. NPDC046727 | reverse complement strand
CCCGGACCATCCCGACACCCTCACCACCCGCAGCCACGTTGCTTATGCCCGCAGTGCCGTAGAGGCCACACAGCAACCGAGTACAGCAGGCACAATGGCCGTTCCCAATGCCGGGCACCTTTCAGAAGACGACGAAGATCTGTGATTCCACCCAACCGACGGCAGCGCTGACGGCAACGACGGCGGACGGCGGCAGCACTCGACAGCCCGGCACGGCAATCCCAAGGGAAGCGCCGACCGTCTCACCAAGGCCTGCCCGCATCTTCTAAGCGCCGGCGCAGGCGCTGTGTAGCAGCCATGGCGCCAAGAGCACCGCTCTGAGGGCTGGGCCGTCTCTGGGCCGTCCGACAGTGACCAACGTCGACAGGCGACGACAGATACCACTCACGTCAGCGCAGGTCAGACCAACGTCCCACAGTATCGGTCGACTTGGGCACTCACTGAAACCAGTTCTAGTTAAAGTGAAGGGCCTGCCCTGGCAGGTGCCGAATCAGGGCGAGGGCCTCTGTTGTGCCAGCGCGTGACGGGACTCAGGCCGGACCGGAAGGGCACAACGAGGGCACAACGGTTTCACGCGGGTTCAACGGAAGCCAACGTCAGCAAACGCCCTTTTGCCTGGTCAGCGAGGTAGCTTGACAGTCGCCGCAGATGATGCACGAAGGGGCGGCACCTCCGCACAAGGTGCCGCCCCTCTTCTTCCTTTTTGTGCGCCGGAGCCGTCGTCGATCGGTGAGGGTCGGGGACCGACGGCGGCTCCGGGGACCGGCAGGGTCAGCGGTGGTCGCTGCCCGCCGACTGCGTGGCCGCGCGGCCCGCTTCCAGGCGGGCGACCGGGATGCGGAACGGGGAGCAGGAGACGTAGTCCAGGCCCACCTCGTGGAAGAAGTGCACCGACTCCGGGTCACCGCCGTGCTCGCCGCAGACGCCGAGCTTGAGGTCGGGGCGGGTGCGACGGCCCGCTTCCGCCGCCGCCTTCACCAGGGAGCCGACGCCGTCCTTGTCGATCGTCTCGAAGGGCGATACGCCGAAGATCCCCTTCTCCAGGTACGCGGTGAAGAAGCTCGCCTCGACGTCGTCGCGGCTGAAGCCCCACACCGTCTGGGTCAGGTCGTTCGTACCGAAGGAGAAGAACTCCGCCGCCTCCGCGATCTGGCCGGCCGTGAGGGCGGCCCGCGGCAGCTCGATCATCGTGCCGATCGCCAGCTTGAGCTTCGTGCCCGTCGCCGCCTCGACCTCCGCGATGACCTGGTCGGCCTCTTCGCGGACGATCTCCAGCTCCTGGACCGTGCCGACGAGCGGGATCATGATCTCGGCCCGCGGGTCGGCCTTGCCGTTCTTCCGCTCGGCCGCGGCCTCGGCGATGGCACGGACCTGCATCGTGAACAGGCCGGGGATGACCAGGCCGAGGCGGACACCGCGCAGGCCCAGCATCGGGTTCTGCTCGTGCAGGCGGTGGACCGCCTGGAGCAGCCGCAGGTCGTTCTCGTGCGGCTCCTGCCGGGACTCCGCCAGCGCCACGCGGACGGAGAGTTCCGTGATGTCGGGGAGGAACTCGTGCAGCGGCGGGTCCAGGAGGCGGACGGTGACGGGCAGGCCGTCCATCGCCTCGAAGAGTTCCACGAAGTCCTTCTTCTGCAGGGGCAGCAGCTCCTGCAGGGCGGCCTCGCGCTCCTCCTCCGTGTCGGCGAGGATCAGCTTCTCGACCATCTCGCGGCGCTCGCCGAGGAACATGTGCTCGGTGCGGCACAGGCCGATGCCCTGGGCGCCGAAGCGGCGGGCCCGCAGCGCGTCCTCGGCGTTGTCCGCGTTGGCACGGACGCGCAGGCGGCGCTTGCGGTCGGCGAAGGCCATCATGCGGTGGACCGCCTCGACCAGCTCGTCCGCGTCGTCGGCACCCGGGTGCATCCGGCCCTCGAAGTACTCGACCACGGGGGACGGGACGACCGGGACCTCGCCCAGGTACACCTTGCCGCTCGAACCGTCGATGGAGATCAGGTCGCCCTCCTCCACCACCTGTCCGCCGGGGACCGTCATCCGGCGGCGCTTGGTGTCGACCTCAAGCTCCTCCGCGCCGCAGACACAGGTCTTGCCCATGCCCCGGGCGACGACGGCCGCGTGGGACGTCTTGCCGCCGCGGGAGGTGAGGATGCCCTCGGCCGCGATCATGCCGTCGAGGTCGTCGGGGTTCGTCTCGCGGCGGACCAGGATGACCTTCTCGCCCGAGCGGGACCACTTCACCGCCGTGTACGAGTCGAAGACGGCCTTGCCGACCGCCGCACCCGGCGACGCCGCGATGCCACGGCCGATCTTCTCGACCTTGGCGGACTCGTCGAAGCGCGGGAACATCAGCTGGGCCAGCTGGGCGCCGGTGACGCGCTGGAGCGCCTCGGTCTCGTCGATCAGGCCCTGGTCGACGAGCTGCGTGGCGATACGGAAGGCGGCGCCCGCCGTGCGCTTGCCGACGCGGGTCTGGAGCATCCACAGCTGACCGCGCTCGATCGTGAACTCGATGTCGCAGAGGTCCTTGTAGTGGTTCTCCAGCGTCTCCATGATCTGCATGAGCTGGTCGTACGACTTCTTGTCGATCTGCTCCAGCTCCGCCAGCGGGACCGTGTTGCGGATGCCCGCCACCACGTCCTCGCCCTGGGCGTTCTGCAGGTAGTCGCCGTAGACGCCCTGGTGGCCCGAGGCGGGGTCACGGGTGAACGCGACGCCGGTGCCGGAGTCGGGGCCCAGGTTGCCGAAGACCATCGAGCAGACGTTGACGGCCGTGCCCAGGTCGTGCGGGATGCGCTCCTGGCGGCGGTACAGCTTGGCCCGGTCGCCGTTCCAGGAGTCGAAGACCGCCTTGATGGCGAGGTCCATCTGCTCGCGCGGGTCCTGCGGGAAGTCCCGGCCGGCCTCCTTCTTGACGATCTTCTTGAAGGTGGTGACCAGCTTCTTCAGGTCCGCGGCCTCGAGGTCGGTGTCGACCGTGACCTTCTTGGCGGCCTTGGCCTTGTCGAGGGCCTCCTCGAACAGCTCGCCGTCGACGCCGAGGACGGTCTTGCCGAACATCTGGATGAGGCGGCGGTAGGAGTCCCAGGCGAAGCGGTCGTCGCCGGCCTGCTGGGCCAGGCCCTGCACCGACTTGTCCGACAGGCCGATGTTCAGGACCGTGTCCATCATGCCGGGCATGGAGAACTTGGCGCCGGAGCGGACGGAGACCAGCAGCGGGTTGTCGGGCTGGCCGAGCTTCTTGCCCATCTTCGCTTCGAGGGCGTCGAGGTGCGCACTCACCTCGTCACGCAGTGCCGCGGGCTCCTCGCCGCTCTCCAGGTAGACCTTGCAGGCCTCCGTGGTGATGGTGAAGCCGGGAGGGACCGGGAGACCGAGGTTGGTCATCTCGGCGAGATTGGCACCCTTGCCGCCGAGCAGGTCCTTGAGGTCCTTGTTGCCCTCGGTGAAGTCGTAAACGAACTTCGCTACGTGGGGTTCTTTGTTTTCCGACACGGGTCTCGACTCCTTGAGGCCACGGTGGCTGCCCTGACGGCCAGGAACATACCCAGATCGAAGGTTCCTGGGTACGTCCACTTGCGCGTCATGCGCCTGTAACCACCCGTCCGCCAGCGGATCGAAAGTCAAGGCTTGGCAAGGGATGACAGCCATATGTGTTCACTTCTTGAACGCGGCAGGGCTCCTGGACGCCCCTTCTCGCTCAAATGAGCGGCACTCCTGCACGTCTGAGTTCGATCGATGAACGATCAAGGGGTGGCACCGAGTGCCACCCCTTGGAGAAGTGCAGTCGCGCTTGATCCGCTCATCTGAGCGCAACCCTTATCAAGGGTGGCGAGAATCACGCTGCCACAGAGTGCCCCGTTTCACCATGCGGACCCGCCTCCGGACGTGTTCGGGCAGCGAAACACCCTCGTCACACGCCCCCCTCCCCGCGTCACACACCCATCGCCGCCAGCCGCTCCTCCGCCCGCTCCGGCGCGTACAGGTGCTCCACCACCAGCGCCCCCGCGCCGATCAGGCCCGCCCGGTCCCCGAGCCGGGAGGTGACGACGTCCAGGTGGGCCGTGGAGCGGGGCAGCGCCCGCTGGTAGAGCAGCTCGCGCACACCGGTCAGGAACGGCGTTCCGGCCAGGTCGCCCGCGATCATCAGCACGCCCGGGTTGAGCAGGGTCACGACCGTCGCCAGCACGTCCCCGACCTGGCGCCCGGCCTCCCGGGCCAGCGCGGCCGCCTCCGGGTGCCCGGCGGCCAGCAGGTCCCGCACGTCCGCGCCGGAGGCGGCCGGCACCCCGGTCGCGGCCAGCCGCCGGGCCACGGCACCGCCGCTCGCGACCGCCGCGAGGCAGCCGTACGAGCCGCACCGGCACAGCGCGTCGGCGCCGACCCTGATGTGCCCGATGTCGCCCGCGCCGCCGTCGACGCCCCGGTAGACCGAGCCGTCCACGACCACCCCGGCGCCGATGCCGGTGGACACCTTGACCAGCACGAAGGCCGTGCAGTCGGGGTACCCGATGCGCTGCTCGCCGTAGGCCATGAGGTTGGCGTCGTTGTCGACGAGGACCGGCACCGCGGGTGCGCCGGTGTACTCGGTGAAGGCGCGGGACAGGCGGCCCGTTATGTCGTAGCCGTCCCAGCCCGGCATGATCGGCGGCTGCACCACCCGGCCGGTCTCGCTGTCCACCGGGCCCGGCACCGCGAGCCCGATCCCGCACACCTCCTCGGCCCGGTGCCCGGCCTTGGTCAGCAGCTCGGCGAACCAGTGGCCCAGTTCGCCCAGGACCGCCTCCGGGCCGTCCTCGACCACCAGCGTGCCGGCGTGCTCGGCGAGGATCTCGCCGGTCAGGGAGAGGACGGCGGCGCGGGCGTGCCGGGTGTCCAGGTCGGCGGCGAGGACCACCGCGTGGGAGTCGTCGAACTCCAGGGTGATGGAGGGTCGGCCACCGAGCGGCGAGTCGACCGGGCCGCCGGCGCCCTCACGCAGCCAGCCGGCCCGGAACAGCCGGTCCAGGCGCTGGCCGACGGTGGCCCGGGACAGTCCGGTCGCCTGCTGGAGCGCGCCCCGTGTCACGGCCCGCCCGTGGCGCACGAGTTCGAGCAGATCGCCGGCACCCGCCTGGCTGCCGCCCCTGCCGGTCCTTCCCGGACGTCCGGTCATGCGCACCCCCTTGTGTTCCTCAAGCTTGCATTACATAGTGAGTTTTGCGTGTTAAATAGACGTAACCCTACGGTGGCCGCGACCGAACCCGCGCGGCCGGACGTCTTCGGGGAGCCCCGAGTGGATCGCACTGCCCAGCTCACTGCCCGTTCCACGGAGTACGAGATCGCATACGATCCACCGGCCGTGACCGCGGTCGCCCCGGCGGCCCCGGCATCCCTGCACGTCAGGGCGGCCCGGCTGCTGGAGGCGAACTGGACGGGCGGCTCGACCGTCCCGTCCCGGAAGCTGTACCCGCACCAGTGGTCCTGGGACTCGGCGTTCATCGCCATCGGGCTGCGGCACGTCTCGCCGCTGCGGGCCCAGACCGAGCTGGAGACACTGCTCGCGGCCCAGTGGGGCGACGGACGCGTCCCGCACATCGTTTTCAACCCCTCCGTACCGCTCGACGCGTACTTCCCGAGCCCCGACTTCTGGCGCTCCTCCACCGCCGGGTGCCCCGCGGGTGCCCCGCGCACCGTACAGACGTCCGGCATCGTGCAGCCACCGGTGCACGCGCTGGCGGCCTGGCTGGTGCACCGGGCCGACCCCGGGCTGTCCCGGGCGCGCGGCTTCCTGGCCCGGGTGTACCCGCGGCTGGCCGCCTGGCACCGCTATCTGCTGCACCGCCGGGATCTGGGCGGAGGGGGACTGGTGTCGGTCGTCCACCCCTGGGAGCAGGGCATGGACAACAGCCCCTGCTGGGACGCCCCGCTCGCCCGGATCGCACCGGCCCCGGCCCGCTCCTTCCGTCGCGCCGACCTCGACCACGGCGCGCCCGAGGACCGGCCGACGGATCTGGACTACGGGCGGTACGTGCGGCTGGCCGCCGACTACCGGGAGCGCGGGTACGCCGACGGTGACGGCGACTTCGCCGTGGAGGACCCGGCGTTCAACGCCCTGCTCATCGCCTCCGAGCAGGCCTTGGCGCGGATCGCCGAGGAGCTGGGCGCGGCCGGCACCGCCCGGCGGGCCCGCGCCGAGCGGCTGACGGAGGCGCTGGTGGAGCGGCTGTGGGACCCGGAGGCCGGGATGTTCCTGTGCCGGGACCTGCGCGGCGGCGACGCCCTCGTCCCCGAGCGCGGTGTCTCCGGCCTGGTCCCGCTGCTGCTGCCCGGACTCCCCCGCGCTGTCGCCGCGACCCTCCTCCGCACGCTCCGCGGGCCGCACTTCTCGGTCGGCGACCGCACCCGGCTCGTCCCGAGCTACGACCTCCTCGGCGAGGCCTTCGACCCGCACCGCTACTGGCGCGGCCCGGCCTGGTTCAACACGAGCTGGCTGGTGGAGCGCGGGCTGCGGGAGCACGGCGAGACGGCGGCGGCCGACGCCCTGCGCGAGGCGGTGCTGCGCCTGGCCGCCGCGACCGACTTCGCCGAGTACGTCGACCCGTACACCGGCGAGGCCTGCGGCGCGACCGGCTTCAGCTGGACGGCGGCACTCGCGCTCGATCTGCACCACCAGCAACACCCGCCACACGAGCGTCAAAAGCTGGACAAGGGCGCACAAAAGGGCGTGTCCCCCTCGGACACCGGCACGTTCGGCAGGAGTGACAAAGGAGGGGACCGGGGATGACCGACCGGCATCATCTGCTCGTGCACGGCGCCACCTTCGCCGCCGTGGGCGACCGTGGCGACATCAGCGGGGTGCGCAGCGGCAGCTCCCCGGACGGGTTGTTCGTCCGGGACGCCCGGCACCTCAGCCGCTGGCAGCTCACCGTCGACGGCGCGGTACCCGAGGTGCTCACCCCGGTGGCCGACGGGGACGCGGCCCGCTGTGTCCTGGTCCCGCGCGGCGGCCGGCAGGAGCCCCCGGCGCACACCCTCTTCCGCGAACAGGCCGTCGGGGACAGCTCGTTCGTGGAGTCGGTGAAGGTGGCCAGCAACCGCCCGGTGCCCACCACCGTCCGGCTCGGGCTCACCGTGGACGCCGACTTCGCCGACCAGTTCGAACTCCGCTCCGACCACCGCACCTACGTCAAGACGGGCGTCGTACGCGCCCGCGAGGTCCTCAGCGACGGCATCGAGTTCACCTACCGGCGCGCCGAGTGGCGGTCCTGTACGACGATCACGGCCGACCCGGCCCCGGACGCCGTGGAGGAGACGGGCACCGGCGCCCGCCGCCTGGTGTGGACCCTCGACCTCGCACCGCACGACACCACGGAGCTGGTGCTGCGGGTCATCGCCCGGCCGCACGGCGAGAGGCGCGCCGTGCGCGTGCCCCGCGACCCCGCCGCCGTGCACGAGCAACTCCTCGCGCGGGAGGCCGAGTTCGCGGAGGGCGTGGCCTTCCCGACCGGCTGGCCGGAGCTGGCCGCGGCCTGCGCCCGGGGCCTCGCCGACCTGGCGGCACTCCAGGTCCAGGCCACCGGACCGGACGGCGAGGAGCTGCGCGTACCGGCGGCCGGCGCGCCCTGGTTCCTCACCCTGCTCGGCCGGGACGCGCTCCTCACCTCCCTCTTCGCGCTGCCGTACCACTCCCGGCCGGCCGCCGCCACGCTCCTCGCCCTGGCCGCCACCCAAGCGACCGGCGCCGGCCCGTCCCCGGTCGCCCAGCCCGGCAAGATCGTGCACGAGGTACGGCACGGCGAGCTGGCCCACTTCGGCCAGGTGCCGTTCCGCCGCTACTACGGCTCGGTCGACGCCACCCCGCTGTTCCTGGTCCTGCTCGGCGCGTACGTCGAGCGGACGGGGGACGCGGAGCTGGCCCGGCGCCTGGAGCCGCACGCCCGCGCCGCCGTCGGCTGGATGCTCGACCACGGCGGCCTGACCACGCGCGGCTACCTCGTCTACCGCGCCGACGAGGGCGGCCTCGCCAACCAGAACTGGAAGGACTCCCCCGGCGCGATCTGCTGCGCCGACGGCACCCGGCCCACCGGCGCGGTGATGGCGGCGGGCGCCCAGGGCTACGCCTACGACGCGCTGCGCCGCACGGCGGTGGTGGCGCGGTCGGTGTGGGCCGACGAGACGTACGCCGCCCTGCTGGAGCAGGCGGCGGCCGACCTGCGGGACCGGTTCCAGCGGGACTTCTGGATGCGGGAGCGGTCCTTCCCGGCGCTGGCGCTGGACGGGCAGGGCCGCCAGATCGACGCGCTGGCCTCCGACGCCGGGCATCTGCTGTGGTCCGGGCTGCTGGACAAGGAGTACGGGGAGGTGGTGGGCCGGCGGCTGCTGGAGCCGGACTTCTTCTCGGGCTGGGGCGTCCGCACGGTCGCCTCCGGCCAGGCCGCGTACCACCCGCTCTCCTATCACCGGGGCTCGGTGTGGCCGCACGACAACGCGCTGATCACGCTGGGGCTGGCGCGGTACGGGCTGCACGACGAGGCCCGTACGGTCGCCCATGCGCTGGTGGACGCGGCGACGGCGGGCGGGCACCGGCTGCCGGAGGTGCTGGCGGGGTACGGGCGCGACACGCATGGTGAGCCGGTGCCCTACCCGCACGCCTGCGGGCGGGAGGCCCGGTCCGCGGCGGCGCCTCTCGCTCTGTTGACGGCGGTCGGGGGCGCCTGAGGGGGCTTCGCCACCGTCGGTCGTATTGACCAGGTGTTTGCCCAGCGCGCCTGAACGGTGTCTCCCGGGGAGCCGTACCGGAGGGCATGAGCGCGCTCCAGTCGGCCGAGGAGACGGTCCCCGAAGAGATCACCGCACCCGCCCCGCGTCCGTCCCGGCGGCCGTGGACCGCCTTGTCGGCGTGGCGGCGGCGCTGGCGGGAGCGGCATCCCACCGCCGCCCACACCCTGTCCGTCAGTGTCACCGTGCTCGCCGCCGCCCTCGTCGTCGCCGCGCTGGTGATGCCCAACACGGTCGTCCGGCTGGGGCCCGCGAAGTTTCTGCGGATACCGGCGGAAGCCGTCGTCGGGGCCGCCGTGCTGCTCGCGCTGCCGCGGCGGCCCCGGGTCGCGGTGGCGGCGGTGTCCGGGGTGCTGCTCGGCGCCATGACCGTGCTGAACGCGCTGGACATGGGCTTCAACCAGTACCTCGGCCGGGGCTTCAACGTCGTACTCGACTGGACCCTGATCGGCGACGCGGAGTCGTACCTGGAGGACTCCCTCGGCCGCACCACCACGCTCGCCGCCGTGGTCGCGGTGCTCGTCCTCGTCCTGCTGCTCTTCCTGCTGCTGGCGCTCGCCATGGTCCGGCTGAGCAATCTCCTCGCCCGGCACCCCGCCACCGCGACCCGCGGCACCCTGGTCGCCGGGGTCGTCTGGATCACCTGCTCCTCCCTCGGCCTGCAGATAGCCGGGGTGCCGATCGCCTCCGACCGCACCGCGACCGCGCTGAAGGTGCAGGCCCGCCGGGTCTCGGACACGCTCAAGGACGAGGCGGAGTTCCGGAAGGTGGCCCGCATCGACGCGTTCGGGAACACGCCGGCCGGTCAGCTGGTGCCCGATCTGCGCGGCAAGGACATGATCTTCACGTTCATCGAGAGCTACGGCCGCAGCGCGATCGAGGACCCGGTCATGGCGCCCGGCGTCGACCGGACGCTCGACGTCCGCACCAAGGCGCTGGCCAAGGCCGGCTACCACGCCAAGAGCGGCTGGCTGACCTCGGCGACCTACGGCGGCAGCAGCTGGCTCGGCCACTCCACCACCATGTCGGGCCTGTGGATCAGCAACCAGCAGCGCTACCGCACGGTCATGGCCAGCGACCACATGAGCCTGACGGACGCGTTCAAGAAGACCGGCGCGTTCGACACGGTCGGCGTCATGCCGGGCGTGCAGAAGGGGTGGCCCGAGCAGAAGTGGTACGGCCTCGGCAAGGTCTACAACGCCTTCCAGCTCGGCTACCGGGGACCGAAGTTCAGCTGGTCGACCATGCCGGACCAGTACGCGCTCCAGCAGTACCAGGACCGGGTGCACAGCAAGAAGCCCGCCGACGGCAAGTCCCGGATGTCACTCCTCATCCTGACCTCCAGCCACCAGCCCTGGGCGCCCATCCCGAAGATGGTCGGCTGGGACCGGCTCGGTGACGGCTCGGTCTTCAAGGGCATCGAGGCGGCGGGCAACGATCCGACCGACGTGATCGCCGACACCACCAAGTCCCGCGAGGAGTACGGCAAGTCGATCCAGTACTCGGTGACCGCGCTGACCGAGTGGCTGGAGCGGTACGGCACCAAGGACACCGTGCTGGTCTTCCTCGGCGACCACCAGCCGATCGCCCGGGTCAGCGGCAATCACGCCAGCCGGGACGTGCCGGTGTCGATCGTCGCCAAGGACCCGAAGGTGCTCGACAAGGTCACCGACTGGGGCTGGACGGACGGCCTGCGCCCCGCCCATGACGCACCGGTGTGGAAGATGAGCGCGTTCCGCGACCGCTTCCTGACGGCGTACGGCTCGACACCGCACCCGAAGAAGAACTGACGCCCTTCACCGCTCAGCCGCCCGACGTGTCCAGTTCCGCGTCCTCGCTCACGCCCGCGCAGTCGTACGGGTCCTTCAGCCAGCCGTCCGGCAGCACCACCCGGTTGTTGCCGGACGTACGGCCCCGGGGCCCGTCCGCGCCGGACGGCCACGGCTGGTCGAGGTCCAGCTCGTCCAGCCCGGCCCGCAGCTCCTCCAGGGAGGACGTGATCGCGAGCCGTTTGCGCATCTCGGAGCCGACCGCGAAGCCCTTCAGGTACCAGGCGACGTGCTTGCGGAAGTCGACCACGCCCTTGGACTCGTCGCCCAGCCACTCGCCGAGCAGGCGGGCATGGCGGACCATGACGTCGGCGACTTCCCGCAGCACGGGTCGCCGGAAATCCGCACGCCCCTCGAACGCCGCCACCAGGTCCGCGAACAGCCACGGCCGCCCCAGGCAGCCACGGCCCACGACCACGCCGTCGCAGCCGGTCTCGCGGACCATCCGCAGCGCGTCCTCGGCCGACCAGATGTCGCCGTTGCCGAGCACGGGGATCTCCGGCACGTGTTCCTTCAGCCGTGCGATGGCGTCCCAGTCGGCGGTGCCGCCGTAGTGCTGCGCGGCCGTACGACCGTGCAGGGCGATGGCCGTCACCCCCTCCTCGACGGCGATACGGCCGGCGTCGAGGTAGGTGATGTGGTCGTCGTCGATGCCCTTGCGCATCTTCATCGTGACGGGAAGGTCACCGGCCCCGCTGACCGCCTCGCGCAGGATCGCCCGGAGCAGGTTCCGCTTGTAGGGGAGGGCCGAGCCTCCGCCCTTGCGCGTCACCTTCGGGACCGGGCAGCCGAAGTTCAGGTCGATGTGGTCGGCCAGGTCCTCCTCCGCGATCATGCGGACGGCCTTGCCGACGGTCGCCGGGTCGACGCCGTACAGCTGGATCGAGCGCGGCTGCTCGCTCGCGTCGAACCTGATCAGCTGCATGGTCTTCTCGTTGCGCTCGACCAGCGCCCGGGTCGTGATCATCTCGCTGACGAACAGGCCCTTGCCGTCGCTGAACTCCCTGCACAGGGTGCGGAACGGCGCGTTCGTGATACCCGCCATGGGTGCGAGCACCACGGGCGGCGTCACGGCGTGCGGGCCGATGGAGAGCGGGTGGGTCATCGTCAGGGCTCCGGGACGGATCTACGGCACAGGGACACGGGGCAAGGGTCCATTGTCCCTCACCCGGCCGGTCGCTCGTCCGACACCTCGTGCAACAGTCATTAGTTAGACGCACTATTGAAATCGGCGTACGATGGGACGCATGCCAGAGTTGAGTCATCGCCGACGTCTGCTCGTGCTCGCGATCTGCTGCATGAGCCTGCTGATCGTGAGCCTCGACAACACCGTGCTGAACGTGGCACTGCCGTCGATGCAGCGCGACCTGCACGCCACCACCTCCGGCCTGCAGTGGACGATCGACGCCTACACACTCGTCCTCGCCTCGCTGCTGATGCTCGCGGGCTCCACGGCGGACCGCATCGGCCGCAAGAAGGTCTTCATGGCCGGCCTGGTGGTCTTCTCCGTCGGCTCCCTGCTCTGCTCCCTCGCCCCCAGCCTGGAACTGCTGATCGTGTTCCGCATGGTCCAGGCGGTGGGCGGCTCGATGCTCAACCCGGTCGCCATGTCGATCATCACCAACACCTTCACCGACGCCCGCGAGCGCGCCCGCGCGATCGGCGTGTGGGGCGCGGTGGTCGGCATCTCCATGGCGGCGGGCCCGCTGGTCGGCGGGCTGCTGGTGCAGTCGGTGAGCTGGCGCGCGATCTTCTGGATCAACCTGCCGGTCGGCCTCGCCGCCCTGCTGCTCACCCTCCGCTTCGTCCCCGGTTCCCGCGCGCCCAAGGCCCGCCGCCCCGACCCGCTCGGCCAGCTGCTGGTGATCGCCCTGTTCGGCTCGCTGACGTACGCGATCATCGAGGCGCCGGAGTCGGGCGCCGGCACGGTCGCCCCCTTCGCCGTGGTCGCCGCGGCGGCCCTGGTGGCCCTCCTGTGGTACGAGCCCCGGCGCGACGAACCCCTCATCGACCTGCGCTTCTTCCGCTCGGCCCCGTTCAGCGGCGCCACGGTGATCGCGATCAGCGCGTTCGCGGCCCTGGGCGGCTTCCTCTTCCTGTCCACGCTGTACCTGCAGAACGTGCGCGGGCTCGACGCGCTGCACGCGGGCCTGTGGATGCTGCCGATGGCCGCGCCGACGTTCCTGTGCGCCCCGCTGTCCGGCCGCCTGGTCGGCAGCCGGGGCCCCCGCCTCCCCCTGCTGGTGGCCGGTACGGCGATGACCGCGAGCGGTGTCCTGTTCGCCGCGTTCGAGGCCGAGACGTCGAACGCCACCCTCCTGCTCGGCTACGTCCTCTTCGGCATCGGCTTCGGCTTCGTGAACGCGCCGATCACCAACACGGCGGTGTCGGGCATGCCCCGCGCCCAGGCCGGCGTGGCCGCCGCCGTCGCCTCCACCAGCCGGCAGCTGGGCCAGACGCTCGGCGTCGCGGTGGTCGGCGCCGTCCTGGCCTCCGGCATCGGCTCGTCCTCGTACCGCGAGACGTTCGTCTCGGCGGCGCGCCCCGGCTGGTGGATCCTCACCGCCTGCGGCCTGGCCGTCCTGCTCCTGGGCCTGCTGACCAGCGGCACCTGGGCCCGCCGCACCGCCGAACGGACGGCCGAACAGCTGGAGACGACGGAGGTACGCCAGACCGTGGGAGCCACGGAGCGAGCGTAGAACCACTACCGACCGGTCCCGGCGGCACCGGTGAGCGTCCGCCCCTCCGTCCCGGGGAGCGTCCGACCTCCTGACCCGGCCGGTCCCGACAGCGCCGCGGAGCGCCCCACCCTGACTCAACGGCCCGGCGGCGGCGCAGCGCGTCCCACCCCCGGCTTGGCAGCCCGGCAGCGGCGGTGATCGTCCGCCCTCCCGACTCGGCCGGTCCTCACAGCACCGGCGAGCATCCCACCCCGACTCGGCCGATCCCGGCAGCGCTGGTGAGCATGCCCCGACTCGGCCGGTCCCGGCGGCGCCGGTGATCGTCCGAGCCTCCGGCTCGACAGCCCGGCAGCGTCGCGGGGTGTCCTACCCCGACTCGGCAGCCCGGCAGCAGCGGTGATCGTCCGCCCCCCAGCCCGGCCGATCCCGACAGCGCCGCAGAGCGGCCCACCCCCGACTCAACGACCCAGCGGCGCCGCAGAGTGCTCCACCCCGGCCCGGCAGCCCGGCAGCCCGGCAGCAGCGGTGAACGCCCCACTCCGGCCCGGCAGCGTCGCAGAGCGCCCCACCCCCGGCTCGGCCGACCCGGTGGCGTCGCGGAGCGTCCCACCTCCGGCTTGGCAGCCCGGCAGCGGTGGTGAGCGTCCGACCCCCGACTCAGCCGGTCCCCACAGCACCGGCGAGCATCCCACCCCGACTCGGCCGATCCCGGCAGCGCTGGTGATCGTCCGAGCCTCCGGCTCGGCAGCCCGGCAGCACCGGTGAGCGTCCCACCCCGGCCCGGCCGCTCCCCGCAACACCAGTGACCGCCCCGCCCCGACCCGGCACCCCGGCTGCCCCGTCCCCCGGCGGACCCCGCGACACTACCGCCATGGATCTGCTGTCGCTCCGCTACTTCCAAGCCGTGGCCCGGCACCAGCACATCAGTCGGGCCGCGGAGGAGCTCCGGGTCGCCCAGCCGTCGGTGAGCCGGACCATCATCCGGCTCGAAGCCGAACTCGGGGTACCGCTCTTCGACCGCCGGGGCCGCCGGATACGGCTCAATGAGCACGGCGCCGCCTTCCTGGCCCGGGTCGAGCGGGCGCTGGCGGAGCTCGACGACGCCCGCCGGGAGCTGGCCGACGCCGCCGGAGCGGGTCCGGGCCGGGTCGCCGTCGCCGCCGAGACGCTGCTTCAGCTGTCCGGCGTGCTGTCCGCCTTCCACGCGCTCCGGCCGGAGGTGAAGGTGCGCCTGTTCCAGGCTCCGGTGGACTCCATGCGGCAGCATCTGCGCTCGGCCGAGGTGGACTTCGCGATCGCCTCCCAGCCGTTGGCCGGGCCGGAGCTGTGCTCGGTGGAACTGGTACGGGAGGATGTGCTGCTGGCCGTTCCGCCCGGGCACCGGCTGGCCGGCCGGGAGCGCGTCGCGGTGGCCGAGCTGGCCGGCGAGGACTTCGTCAGCACCCGCACCGGACAGTGGCAAAGGGCCCTGCTGGAGCGGCTCTTCGCCCGTGAGGGGCTGACGCCGCGGGTGGTCTGCGAGGGCGACGAGGCCGCCGCCACTCCCGGGCTGATCGGCGCGGGACTGGGCATCGGCCTGATGCCGGCCGTCGCCCGGCGGGCCCTCGGCGACAGCGGCCTGGTGACCTGGCTGCGACTGGACGCCGCCGACTGCCACCGGACGCTGACGCTGGTGTGGCGCAAGGACGCCTATCTCTCCCCCGCCGCCCGCGACTTCCGCCGGCTGGCCAGGGAGCAGCTCATGCCTGACACGTCATGAGCACATGGCGCAACCGGTCGTGGAAGGCATGAGCGGCCGGCACTAGCGTCGAGGGCGTCCACCGGTTCGAAGCCCGGACGAGGGAGAGCAGTGATGGGCCAGCAAGGCGCCGCCGCACACACCGGTTTCCGCAGCTATGTGGAGGCCGTCCTGCACGTACTGTCCGCCGAGCCGTCACGGGCGGCCGTCACGACCGCCGAGGGGCGGGTGATCGGCGCGGCGGATCTCCGGGACCGGGTCTACCG
Source organism: Streptomyces sp. NPDC046727 (assembly GCF_040645635.1). Taxonomy (NCBI): domain Bacteria; kingdom Bacillati; phylum Actinomycetota; class Actinomycetes; order Kitasatosporales; family Streptomycetaceae; genus Streptomyces; species Streptomyces sp. NPDC046727. The sequence continues at coordinate 19,196 of NZ_JBEYYR010000024.1, read as the reverse complement.
GCTCGGCGGGGAACTGGCGGCACGCGGGGTGGGCCGCGGGACCACGGTCTGCCTGCTCACCGGCAACACCGTCGAGGCCCTGGTCGCCCGCTACGCCGCCAATCTGGCGGGCGCCCGGGTGGTCTCCCTCTACGAGGGCACGAGCCCGGCGGTGATGGCCCGCGTGGCGGAGAGCGTGGACTGCTCCCTGCTGCTGGTGGACGACCGGCGGCACGACACGGCACAGGAGGTGTCACGGCTCCCCGGTACGCCCCGGGTGCTCTGTCTGGGGCCCGGCGGCTTCGCCGAGGACGTGCTGGCCGCGGCCGCCCGGCGGCCAGCCCGGCCGATGGGCGGCCTGGTCGGTCCGGACGACGACTGGTGCATCCGGCACACCGGCGGGACCACGGGGGTCCCCAAGGGCATCCGCATGACCCACGGCTCCTACGTGCGCAGCCTGGAGACGGGGCTCACCGGCGCCGGTTCGCCGCCCCGCTTCCTGGCCTGCACCTCGCTCGCCCACCTCGCCGGGATCCTCGCCGACATGGCGCTGCTCCAGGGCGGCTCGGTGGTCCTGCGGCACGGCTTCGAGCCCGGCGACGTCCTGGCCACGATCCAGCGTGAGCGCATCACGCACACCTGGCTGCTGCCGCCGCTGCTCCACCAGCTCCTGGACCATCCGGACCTGCCCCGCACCGACCTGTCCAGCCTGTGCCGGATCAGCTACGGCGGCACCGCCGCGTCGCCCGCCAGGATGCGGCAGGCGGCCAAGGTGCTGGGACCGGTGCTGTACGGCCTGTACGGGCAGGCCGAGGCCCAGCACATCACCGAGGCGGGCCCCGGGGACCAGGAGGTGACCGGCCCCGGCGGGCACCTGACGGTCGGCCGGGCCCTGCCCGGGGTGGAGATCGCCGTCCGGGACGCCGACGGCACCACCCTGCCGCCGGGGCGGTGGGGGGAGGTGCAGGTGCGCTCGCCCTATGTGATGTCCGGCTACTGGAAGCAGCCGGACCTGACCGCCGAGGTGCTCCGGGACGGCTGGGTGCACACCGGTGACGTCGGCTATCTCGACGACGACGGCTACCTCTACATCGTGGACCGGATCAAGGACATGATCGTGGTCGTCGGGGGCCACGTGTACCCGGCGGAGCTGGAGGAACTGCTGCTGAGCCATCCCGCCGTCGCCCAGTGCACGGTGTTCGGCAGCCGGGACGACGAGTCGGGGGAGCACGTCAACGCCGCCGTGGTGCCCGCCGCCGGGCAGCGCCCCTCGCTGGAGGAGATCCGGGACTTCGTCACCGCCCGCAAGGGGCGCCTCTACGCCCCCGACGCCCTGCACCTGGTCCCCGCCATTCCGCTGACCGCGGCCGGCAAGCCGGACAAGAAGCTGCTCCGCTCCCGGCTGTCCGGCTGAGCGGCGCCCGCCCCGGCCGCCGCGTCAGCGCGCCGGCCCCCCGCACGCGATCTCGTACAGCCGCTCCAGCCGCTCCCGCGTCTCCTCGTTCTTCGGGCTGTACGTCACCATCCGGGCGCCCAGCTGGGGGCTCAGCCACAGATCGGTGTGCTCCAGGGTGAGGTGGCCGACGTAGGGGTTGAGGAACTCCTTGGTCTTGGAGCGGGTGCCGACCACCTCGTAGCGCTGCCAGTTCTCGCGGAACTCCGGGATCTCCTCCAGACGCGCGAGGAGCATCTTCCAGGCCGGCTCGCCGAGGTGGCCGGCCAGGGAGGCGCGCAGCCGGGCGGCCATCAGGCGCTGGGCCTCCTCCAGGTGGACGCACGCCGCCTGCCAGTCCTTGTTCGTGTGGACGAGGATCAGGCAGTTGCGGTCCTCGGGCGGGATCGCGTCCAGGTCGCCCATGAGGCGGCCGTAGGTGCGGTTGTAGGCGAGGATGTCGTACCGGCTGTTCTGGATGCAGGCCGGGATCGGCTCCAGCCGGGTCAGCATCTCGCGCAGGGCGGGCGTGACGCTCGGGCAGTTCGCGTCCGGGCGCGGATCGGTCGCGCCGGCCAGCTGGAAGAGATGGGCGCGCTCGCTGGCGTCCAGGCGCAGGGCGCGGGCGAGGGCGTCCAGGACCTGCACGGAGACCTGGATGTCACGGGCCTGTTCGAGCCAGGTGTACCAGGTGACGCCGACCGCGGAGAGCTGGGCGACCTCCTCGCGGCGCAGCCCGGGCGTACGGCGGCGGGCGCCGCGCGGCAGGCCCACCTGCTCCGGTGTGATCCGCTCGCGGCGGCTGCGCAGGAACGCGGCCAGCTCGTGCCGCCGGATCTCCGACCCCCGGGTCGGCTGCGGGGCGGTCTCGCGGTCCGTGGCCATGATGGTCATGATTCCAGGGTGCCTCGCCCGTGATTCCCTTGCCAGGTAGTTCTGCTACCAGGATCAGAACACTCTGGTACCAGGCTGAGCGGTCCCGCAGGCTCGGGGTCATGACTGAAACCGTCACCGTCCCGGCCGCCCGGACGACGGCCGCGCCACCCGTGCTCGGCGGACCCGGGCTGTTCACCGTTCTGCTGGCCGCGGCCCTGCCGCTGGTCGACTTCTTCATCGTCAACGTGGCCCTGCCGACCATCGGCGCCGATCTCGCCGCGGGCGAGGCCGTCCTGGAGCTGGTCGTCGCCGGGTACGGGGTGGCGTACGCCGTGCTGCTCGTGCTCGGCGGGCGGCTCGGGGACCTGTTCGGCCGCCGGCGGCTGTTCCTCGGCGGGATGGCTGCCTTCGGCATCACCTCGCTGGCCTGCGGACTCGCACCCGGCGCCTGGAGCCTCGTCGCGGCCCGGGTCGCCCAGGGCGCCTCGGCCGCCGCGATGCTGCCGCAGGTGCTCGCCACCATCCAGGCCGCCACGAGCGGCACGCGCCGGGCGAAGGCCATGAGCCTGTACGGCGCCACCGCCGGGCTGTCCATGGTGGCCGGGCAGATACTCGGCGGGGTGCTGGTCGCCGCGGATGTCGCCGGGACCGGCTGGCGGGCGATCTTCCTCGTCAACGTGCCGGTGGTCGTGCTGGGGCTCGTGCTCGGCGCGCGGTTCGTGCCGGAGACTCGGTCGCAGCACCCGGAGCCCGTGGACGGGCCGGGCACGGTGCTGCTCGCGGTGTCCCTGCTGACGCTGCTCGCGCCGCTCACCGAGGGCCGCGCCGCCGGCTGGCCGCTGTGGACCTGGCTGGCGCTGGCCGCGTTCCCGTTCGCCGTGGCCGCGTTCTGGGCGGTGGAGCGGCGGGCGGACCGGGCCGGGCGGACCCCGCTGGTGCCGCCGAGCCTGTTCCGGGTGCCGTCCATGCGGCGCGGTCTGGAGCTGATGGTGCCGTTCTCCATCGGCTTCAGCGGGTTCATGTTCATGATCGCGCTGGCACTGCAGCGGGGCGCCGGGCTCGGTCCGGTGCCGGCCGGGCTCGCGCTCGCGCCGATGGCCGTGACGTTCCTGTTCGTCTCGCTCGCCGGGCCCCGGCTGATCGCCCGCTACGGCACCCGGGTGGTCACCGCGGGGGCCGTGCTCCAGGGTGTGGGTGTGCTGCTGATCGTGCTGGCCGTCTGGCGGGACTGGCCGCATCTGGGCTTCGGTTCGCTGCTGCCGGGCGCGGCCGTGGCCGGTGCCGGGCAGGCGCTCCAGCTGCCCAATGTGCTGCGGCTCGTGATGTCCGAGGTGCCGCCCGCCCGGGCCGGGGTCGGCAGCGGTGTGATGGTCACCACGCAGCAGTCGGCGCTGGCCCTGGGCGTGGCCACGCTGGGCACGCTGTTCCTGACCCTCGTGCCGCATCTGGGCATGCGGGACGCGCTGGTCACCACGCTGCTGGTGCAGCTGGCCGGGATCGTGCTGACCGGGCTGCTGAGCCTTCGGCTGCCGCGGACGGTCGGCTGAGCCGGGGAGCCGGGGGCACGGCTTGGCCAACACACCGTGAACCGTCCCCTGTTGATGTCGGTCGTGCTGCACACTCCTTGCGGTCGGGTGTGCCGGACGCGGGGAGGCGTCATGCCGAAGGGCAGCAGCACGAGCAAGGTCAGCCGCTGGGACGGGCACGGCCGGGAGCATGTGGTGCGGGTGCAGCGTACGGGTGTCCAGCGCACGATCCGCTGCGACACCTGCGGCTGGCGCCAGGGCGCCCAGTTCCTGCCCTGGCTGAAGGCGGAGGAGCACCTGGCACAGGCCCATCAGGCGACGGTGGACCCGGCCGGCTCCGGGCAGCCGTCCCGCTGAGGTCCCGGATAGCCCGCGGTGCGGGTCAGGGTGAACCGAGCCCGCGCACCAGCAGGTCCACGACCGCCTCGAACTCCTCCTGGATGCGGGGCTGCCGCCACTCGCGGGCGTAGCCGGGGTCGTGGAAGCGGCCGGTGGCCTGGAAGACAGCCCGGGCCGCGGCGGCCGGGTCGGCCGCGGTGAAGTCGCCCGACGCGATACCCGCCTCGATGATCCGGGTCAGCTGCCCGGTCAGGTCGGCGATGTGCTCGCCGACGGCCGTGCCGTTCTCGTCGGCCAGCACCGAGTAGGTGGCGAACAGCTCGGGGTCGTCGCCGGCCTTGTGCCGCTTGGCCTCGAACAGGGCCGCGAGCCAGGCCCGCAGCCGCTCCTCGGGGCCGCCGCCGGCGCCGACGATCCCGGCGAGCTTCTGAGACGTCCGGTCCAGCCACCGCTTGGTGACGGCCTCGCGCAGCGCCGCCTTGGTGCGGAAGTGCCGGTAGACGCTGCCGTGGCTGACGCCGAGCGCGCGGGCCACGTCGACCACGGTGGCCTTCGCCGGGCCGTGGCGGCGCAGCACCTCCTCGGTGGCTTCGAGGATGCGCTCGGCGGTCAGGGTCTCCGTGGTCGGTGCCATGCCGTAGACCGTACCCGGGGGCGGGATCAGCGTTCGCTGTCGAGGTGTGCCATCTGCACCGTCGGGTACCGGTCGCCGGCTGCCGCGTCCGCCGGGACGGCCTGCTCGATCGCCGCCAGGTCGGCCGCGTCCAGCGTGACGTCCAGCGCGCCCAGCGACTCGCCGAGCCGCTCGCGGGTGCGGGCGCCGACGAGCGGCACGATGTCCTCGCCACGGGAGAGCACCCAGGCGATGGCGGTCTGCGCGACCGTCACGCCCTTCTGCTCGGCGATCTTGCGCAGCGCCTCGACCAGGTCCAGGTTGTGCTGGAGGTTGTCGCCCTGGAAGCGGGGCGAGTGGGCGCGGAAGTCGCCCGCGGCCAGCTGCCGGTCGCGGGTGAAGTGGCCGGAGATCAGGCCGCGGGAGAGCACGCCGTACGCCGTGACGCCGATGCCCAGTTCGCGGGTGGCCGGCAGGATCTCCCGCTCGATGCCCCGGGAGATCAGCGAGTACTCGATCTGGAGGTCGGCGATCGGGGCGGTGGCGGCGGCCCGGCGGATGGTCTCGGCGCCGACCTCGCTCAGGCCGACGTGCCGGACGTACCCCTTCTCGATCAGTTCGGCGATCGCGCCGACGGTCTCCTCGATCGGCACGTCCGGGTCGAGGCGGGCGATCCGGTAGACGTCGATGTGGTCGACGCCGAGGCGCTGCAGGGAGTAGGCGGCGAAGTTCTTCACGGCGGCGGGGCGGCCGTCGTAGCCGGTCCAGTTGCCCTCCGGGTCGCGCAGGGCGCCGAACTTGACGCTGGTCAGCGCCTGTTCGCGGAGGGCGGCGGGGGCGGTGCGCAGGGCTTCGCCGATGAGCATCTCGTTGTGCCCCATGGCGTAGAAGTCGCCGGTGTCCAGCAGGGTCACGCCCGCTTCCAGGGCGGCGTGGATCGTCGCGACGGACTCCGCGCGGTCGGCGTCGCCGTACAGCGCGGACATGCCCATGCAGCCGAGGCCGAGGGCGGAGACACGGGGGCCGGTGGTTCCGAGGGTTCGGGTTCGCATCGTCATGACTCCACCTTCGCATGACAGCTGACAGATTTCAATATCTGTCATTCCAACTTCGTCATTCAGCTTCCAGTATGGTCCAGACCTATTGACGAGAGGTCTGGACCACGCGCACTGTCATGTCTACGACACCTCGCCGCACCCCCACCGGGAGGCCTCGCATGATCAGACGCCTGCTCGTCACCGCGCTCACCGCGGCGTTCCTCGTCCCCCTGGGCATCGCCACCGCGCCCGCCGCCTCCGCCGCCGACACCTGCGCGGTGAAGCCGAGGCCGGCCGGCAAGGTGCTCCAGGGCTACTGGGAGAACTGGGACGGCTCTGCGGGCGGCGTCCACCCGCCCTTCGGCTGGACCCCGATCACCGACTCCCGGATCCCCGCCCACGGCTACAACGTGATCAACGCGGCCTTCCCGGTGATCCGCTCCGACGGCACGGCGCTGTGGGAGGACGGCATGGACGCCGGCGTGAAGGTGGCCACGCCCGCCGAGATGTGCGCGGCCAAGGCGTCCGGGCAGACGATCCTGCTCTCCATCGGCGGTGCGGCGGCCGGCATCGACCTGTCGTCCTCCGCCGTGGCCGACCGCTTCGTGGCGACGATCGTCCCGATCCTGCAGAAGTACAACTTCGACGGCATCGACATCGACATCGAGACGGGCCTGGTCGGCAGCGGGAACATCACCCAGCTGTCCGCGTCCCAGGCCAACCTGATCCGCATCATCGACGGGATCCTCGCGCGGATGCCGTCCGGCTTCGGCCTGACGATGGCCCCGGAGACGGCGTACGTCACCGGCGGCAGCGTCACCTACGGCTCGATCTGGGGCGCGTATCTGCCGATCGTCAAGAAGTACGCGGACAACGGCCGCCTGTGGTGGCTCAACATGCAGTACTACAACGGCAGCATGTACGGCTGCTCCGGCGACTCGTACTCGGCGGGCACGGTCCAGGGCTTCACCGCCCAGACCGACTGCCTGAACAAGGGCCTGGTCGTGCAGGGTACGACGATCAGGGTGCCGTACGACAGACAGGTCCCGGGCCTGCCCGCCCAGCCCGGCGCGGGCGGCGGCTACCTGTCCCCGTCCCTGGTCTCCCAGGCGTGGAAGCACTACGGCACGTCACTCAAGGGCCTGATGACGTGGTCCGTCAACTGGGACGGCTCGAAGAACTGGACGTTCGGCGACAACGTGAAGGCGCTGCAGGGCCGCTGAACCCTTCCGGGCGGCTCGCGCCTCTTATGCCTGTGCCGGCGCCCGCCGGTACGTCGGTACAGGCCTGGAGGTCGCCATGATTCTCGGTATCGGAATCGCCGTCGGCGCGGTGCTGCTCTGCACCTGCGCGGTCGCCGTCAAGCGCCGGGCGAGGTGAGCGTGTCCGGCTCGGCGTGGCCCGGTGAACAGCTGGTCGTCGCCGCGCAGCGCGGTGACGTCGACGCGGTCGCCGCCCTGGTGTCGGGCTCCCACCCGAACGTGCGGCGCTTCGCCCACTCCCTCTGCGCGACCCCGGAGGACGCCGAGGACGCGGCGCAGGAGGCCCTGATCATCCTGTACCGCAAGGTCGGCATGCTGCGGGCGTCCGGCGCGCTCGCGTCATGGATGTTCCGGATCGTCCGGAACGAGTGCCTACGGCGTGCGCGGGCGACGGTGCGGGCCCGGCCGGCGCCGCCGGACACCATGGCGGACATCACCGTGGACTCGGCCGAGGACGAGGCACTGCGGCGCCTGGAGGCGGACAGGGTGGCGGCGGCCGTCACCTCCCTGCCGCCCGAGCAGCGCCGGGTACTGATCATGCGGGACCTCCAGGGGCTCGGCGGCCGGGAGGTCGCCCATGCGCTGGGGCTCAGCACGGCGGCGATGAAGTCGCGTCTGCACCAGGCCCGCGCAGCGGTGCAGCAGGCATTGCACGCCCCGGCCGACCCGGGCCCGGGAGGACGGCGATGAGCGGTACGAAGACCGGCGGTCCCGATTTCGCGAGCGCCTCCCTGCCCCGGCACCTGGTGCGCGGCGCGGTGGGCTTCGGCGCACTGGCCGCCTCCGTCGCCTGCGTTCCGGCCGTCGGGCCGCTCGCCCTGCTGCTCCTGCCCGCCGGGCTGCTCGCCCTGCGCGGCTGCCCGATGTGCTGGGCGGTCGGGCTGGCACAGACCGTCTCCCGGGGCCGGCTGGAGCGCTCCTGCGCAAACGGCCGGTGCTCGGTGACCGTGCGCCGGTAGCAGAACGCCCACCCACCGGCCGAGCGGGTCGGCCGGTGGGTGGGCGGAAGATCGCCGGGCGGCGTCAGCAGCCGAGCAGGCGCTGGGCCAGGTAGCCCTCGATCTGGTCGAGCGACACCCGCTCCTGCTTCATCGAGTCACGCTCACGCACGGTCACGGCGTTGTCCTCAAGCGTGTCGAAGTCGACCGTCACGCAGTACGGCGTACCGATCTCGTCCTGGCGACGGTAGCGGCGGCCGATGGCGCCGGCGTCGTCGAACTCGATGTTCCAGTTCTGCCGCAGCGCCTGGGCGAGACCCTTGGCCTTCGGGGACAGCTCCGGGTTGCGGGACAGGGGCAGGACCGCGACCTTCACCGGGGCCAGGCGGTGGTCGAGCCGCAGCACGGTCCGCTTCTCCATCTTGCCCTTGGCGTTCGGCGCCTCGTCCTCGACGTAGGCGTCGAGCAGGAAGGCCAGCATGGTGCGGCCGACACCCGCCGCCGGCTCGATGACGTACGGCGTCCAGCGCTCGCCGGCCTCCTGGTCGAAGTAGGAGAGGTCCTGGCCGGAGGCCTTGGCGTGCGCGGAGAGGTCGTAGTCGGTGCGGTTGGCGACACCCTCCAGCTCGCCCCACTCCGAGCCGCCGAACTGGAAGCGGTACTCGATGTCGGCGGTGCGCTTGGAGTAGTGGGAGAGCTTCTCCTTCGGGTGCTCGTACCAGCGCATGTTCTCCTCACGGAGACCCAGGCCGCGGTACCAGTTCCAGCGCTGCTCCATCCAGTATTCCTGCCACTGCTCGTCCTCGCCCGGCTTGACGAAGAACTCCATCTCCATCTGCTCGAACTCGCGGGTGCGGAAGATGAAGTTGCCCGGCGTGATCTCGTTGCGGAACGACTTGCCCATCTGGGCGATGCCGAACGGCGGCTTGCGGCGCGAAGTGGTCTGCACCTGGGCGAAGTTGGTGAAGATGCCCTGGGCGGTCTCGGGACGCAGGTAGGCGACCGAGCCGGAGTCCTGGGTCGGGCCGAGGTGGGTGGAGAGCAGACCCGAGAACTGCTTGGGCTCGGTGAACTGGCCCTTGTTGCCGCAGTTCGGGCAGTTGATGTCCGCGAGGCCGTTCGCCGGGGCGTGGCCCTTCTTCTCCTCGTACGCCTCTTCCAGGTGGTCGGCACGGAACCGCTTGTGACACGAGGTGCACTCGGTCAGCGGGTCCGTGAAGGTGGCGACGTGGCCGGAGGCGACCCACACCTCGGAAGCCAGGATGACGGACGAGTCGATACCGACGACGTCCTCGCGAGACGTCACCATGTAGCGCCACCACTGACGCTTGATGTTCTCCTTGAGCTCGACACCCAGCGGTCCGTAGTCCCAGGCGGCACGCTGTCCGCCGTAGATCTCACTGCAGGGGAAAACGAAGCCACGGCGCTTGCTCAGGCTGACGATGGTGTCGATCTTGTCGGCGGCCACGGTGCTCTCTTCATTACGACGACGGGCGTTGAAGCGAGATGCTTCCAGCGAATGATTCAGGTTACCGGCGCAGGCTCCCCCACGACCAAATCGGCCCCCGCTCAGACCACCTGATGAGCGTTGTTGACAACGGTTTCCATATTTGTTGAAAATGACTGTCATGAACGTACGACGACGCACCCGGTCCCGCGCGCAGCGCCTCATACCCGCCGCCGCGGTCGCCGCGGCCACCGCACTCGGGATCGGCACGCTCTCCGCCTGCTCCGGCGACAGCGCCGCGGCCGGCACCGGCAAGTTCGACGTCGTCGCGTCGTTCTACCCCCTGCAGTTCCTCGCCGAGCGGATCGGCGGGGACCACGTCAGCGTCACCACCCTCACCTCGGCCGGCCAGGAGCCGCACGACCTGGAGCTCAGCCCCCGGCAGATCGCGGCGCTCCAGGACTCCGACGCGGTCCTGTACCTGAAGAACCTCCAGCCCTCCGTCGACGACGCGGTGGCCCAGTCCCCGGTGCAGACGAAGATCGACGCGGCCTCCCTGACCACGCTGGAGACCCACGGCACCGAGGTCGGCGGCCACGCGGCCGAGCACGACAGCCACGAGGGCGGCGAAGAGGCGGGCAAGGACCCGCACATCTGGCTCGACCCGGTGCGCTACGCCCAGGTCGCCGAGGGCGTCGGCAAGACCTTCGAGAAGGCCGACCCGAAGCACGCGGCCGACTACAAGAAGAACACCGCGGCCCTGGTCAAGCAGCTGCGCGAGCTGAACACCGAGTTCCGGGACGGCCTCGCGGGCACGAAGAGCAAGGTCTTCATCACCACGCACGCCGCCTTCGGCTACCTCGCCGAGCGCTACGGCCTCATCGAGGAGGCCATCAGCGGCCTCGACCCCGAGTCGGAGCCGAGCGCCGCCCGGGTCAAGGACCTGGAGAGGACGGCCGAGGCCGACGGCGTCAGCACCGTCTTCTACGAGACCCTGGTCAGCGACAAGACGGCCAGGACCATCGCCGGCGACACCGGCCTGAAGACCGACGTGCTCGACCCGATCGAGGGCATCACCGACAAGTCCCGCGGCACGGACTACTTCGCGGTCCAGCGGGCCAACCTCAAGGCCCTCCAGCAGGCGCTGGGCGCCAAGTGACGGGAGACGAGATGACCAGCGAGCCTGTCATATCCCTGCGCGGGGTGACCGCCGAACTCGGCGCGCGTCCCGTGCTGCGCGGCATCGACCTCACCGTCGGCCGCGGCGAGGTCGTCGCCCTGCTCGGCGCGAACGGCTCCGGCAAGTCCACGGCGATCCGCGCGATCATCGGCCAGGTGCCGGTCAGCGGCGGCACCGTCGAGCTGTTCGGCACCCCGCGCCGGTCCTTCCGGGACTGGGCGCGCGTGGGGTACGTACCGCAGCGGACGACGGCCGCCGGCGGAGTCCCGGCGACGGTCGGCGAGATCGTCTCCTCGGGCCGCCTGTCCCGCACCCGCTTCGGCGTCTTCCGCAGGAGCGACCGCGAGGCCGTGCACCGGGCCCTGGAGCTGGTCGGCATGGCGGACCGCGCCAAGGACTCCGTGAACGCCCTCTCCGGCGGCCAGCACCAGCGCGTCCTGATCGCCCGCGCCCTGGTCGCCGAACCCGAACTCCTGATCATGGACGAGCCGATGGCGGGCGTCGACCTGGCCAGCCAGGAAGTGCTGGCCCGGACCCTGCGCCGACAGGTCGAAGCCGGTACGACGGTCCTCCTCGTCCTGCACGAACTGGGCCCGCTGGAGCCCCTGATCGACCGGGCGGTCGTCCTGCGCGACGGCTGCGTGCTGCACGACGGCCCGCCGCCGCGGGCGGTCGGCCAGCACGCGCTGCCCGGCCATGACCACGTACACCCGCACGCACCGGCGGGTACCGAACCGATCCGCACGGGACTGCTGAGCTGATGGACATCCTCGACTACGGCTTCATGCAGCGGGCGCTGCTGGCCGCCGTGCTGGTCGGCATCACCGCGCCCGCGGTGGGCATCTACCTGGTCCAGCGCCGCCAGGCCCTGATGGGCGACGGCATCGGGCACGTGGCCATGACGGGCGTCGGCCTCGGCTTCCTCCTCTCCACCTCCCCGGTGTGGATGGCGACGGCCGTCTCGGTCCTCGGCGCGGTCCTGATGGAACTGATCCGCTGGTACGGCAAGACACGCGGCGACATCGCCCTGGCCATGCTGTTCTACGGCGGCATGGCCGGCGGCGTGATGTTCATCAACCTCGCCCCGACGGGCTCCACCGCCAACCTGACGACCTACCTGTTCGGCTCCCTCTCCACGGTCGCCCCGTCCGACGTGACCGCGATCTGCCTCCTGGCCGCCTTCGTCCTCCTGGTCACGGTGGGCCTGCGCCGCCAGCTGTTCGCGGTCAGCCAGGACGAGGAGTTCGCGCGGGTCACCGGCCTGCCGGTGCGCGCCCTGAACCTGCTGACGGCGGTCACCGCGGCCGTCACCGTGACGGTCGCCATGCGGGTCGTCGGCCTGCTCCTGGTGTCCGCGCTGATGGTGGTGCCCGTGGCGGCGGCGCAGCAGCTCACCCGCAGCTTCACCGTCACGTTCGTGATCGCCGTGGCGATCGGCGTGGCCGTGGCCGTCAGCGGCACGGTCACCTCCTACTACCAGGACGTCCCGCCGGGCGCCACGATCGTCCTGCTCACGATCGCCACGTTCATCGCGCTGACCGCCCTGGCCGCCCCGCTGGCCCGGCGACGCGCCCGCGCGGCAGCCGGGGCGCAGCCCGCCGGGGACCCGGCGGAATGCTCGATTCCGGCCTCGCGCGGGGCCGGGGACGAGGTCGGCGTCTGACCGCTGACAGTCCGGGCTGGCACAATGGCCGGGCAGTAGCGAGACGCGTGCCATCGAAGGAGGCAACGGTGACGACCGCTGGACCGCCCGTGAAGGGCCGCGCGACCCGCCAGCGTGCGGCCGTGGCGGCGGCCCTGGACGAGGTCGACGAGTTCCGCAGCGCGCAGGAACTGCACGACATGCTGAAGCACAAGGGCGACTCGGTCGGGCTCACCACGGTCTACCGCACCCTCCAGTCCCTCGCCGAGGCCGGCGAGGTCGACGTCCTGCGCACGTCCGACGGCGAGTCCGTGTACCGGCGTTGCTCGACCGGCGAGCACCACCACCACCTCGTCTGCCGCGCCTGCGGCAAGGCGGTGGAGGTGGAGGGCCCGGCGGTCGAGAAGTGGGCGGAGGCGATCGCGGCGGAGCACGGCTACGTCAACGTGGCCCACACGGTGGAGATCTTCGGCACCTGCGCGGACTGCGCGGTGGAGTAGGGCGTCGGCTCAGCTCCGCCCGAAGCAGCGCTCCAGCTCGTCCAGGTCGTAGAACGCGCTGCCCCCGGCGATCGGACGGCAACCCGCCTTGAACGCCGTCTCCTTCTCGTTGTAGAGCATCCGCACCAGGTAGCGGTCGCCCTTCCGGAAGACGTCCCACTGGATGTTGGCGCCGAGGGGAGCGACGGACGCGCCCCGCCAGGGGTTGTCGGCGTATGTGTACGGCTCCCCCGGCGTCGCCGGCTCCGTGCTGCCCGGCAGCCCCATCAGCGCGGCCAGCGGAATGATCTCCTCGGCATGCGTGAAGCGCAGCTCGGCACCGAGGTCACTGGTGCCGGCCCGCTTGGCCTCGACCTGCGCGAAGAGGTCGTCGAGCAGGACGCCCGCCATCCTGTAGGTGATGTCGCTGTCCGAGAAGCCGGGGCCCTTCTCGTAGAAGTCCTCGGCGTCGGACAGATAGCCGAACCAGGCCGCGTCCGTGCGGGAGAGGTAGCGCTCCATGCCCCAGCCGTCGCCGTCCGGGCTCTCCTCGCTCATCGCGGGGGCGATGGCGTACAGGTCGTAGACGGCCCGCGCGGCCCCCACCTGGTCGGTGATCCCCGCGACGAACGGCTCCTTGAAGATCCTTCGCAGGACGCCGTGGGCGACCGCCCGCGTCCTCGGCTGGTCGGTGATGCCCTTGAGGGTGTCCTTCAGGCGCTGGTCGTTCGCGATGTAGTCGCGGTACGCCGCACCGCCCGCCGCCTTGTGGAAGTACAGCAGGTCCTTGTCGACGCGGGCCGGCCCGATCAGCGGCTTCAGGTCGGGGTCGGCCTCGGCGAGCGCGTTCGTGAACTCGGTGCCGCTGTCCACGGCCCGGCCCTGTCCGGAGCTGACGACGTCGATCTTCTCCCCGTCGTCGGCGATCTTCGCGAACAGCGACGGCAGCCGCCGCTCCAGGCGCACGGCAGTGTCCGCCAGCTCCCGCCGGCCCCGCCCGCTGAGACCGCCGTGGCCGACCTTCGCCATGGCGGCCTCCAGGGCCCGGACCTTAGGCCCGAACTCCTCGCCCCTGCCGGTGAGTTGGCCCTCCGCCTCGGCCTTGTCCCACAGCGCGAGGATCAGGTCGCCGTCCTCGCTGTCGGTCGCCGCACGCGACCCGTGCCGGGAGACGTTCTCGGTGAGGACGGGCACGAAGCCGGCCGGGGGCCGCTGGTAGCCGCGCGGATACTGCAGGGGCGCATACGGCGCCTTCGTGCCGTAACTCTCGCGGTGCGCGGGGCCGTCGCCGGCGTGCGCGGGGAGGGCGGTGAGCAGCAGGGCGCCGAGGGCGAGGACGGGAGTGAGACGTCTCATGAGTCCCGCATCCTCGGCGGCCCGCGTGAATGCCCGGTGGCTACGAGGTGGACTCGCCCTTCATGGCGGCTTCCATGGCGATCAGTTCCTCGTTCGGGACGGCCCCGCCGAAGCGCCGGTCACGGGAGGCGAACTCCAGGCACGCCCGCCACAGGTCACGCCGGTCGAAGTCGGGCCACAGCACGTCCTGGAAGACCATCTCGGCGTACGCGCTCTGCCAGAGCAGGTAGTTGGAGGTGCGCTGCTCGCCACTCGGACGCAGGAACAGGTCGACGTCCGGCATGTCCGGGTAGTACAGGTACTTCTGGATGGTCTTCTCGCTGACCTTGGACGGGTCGAGCCGGCCCGCCTTCACGTCCTCGGCGAGCCGCTGCGCCGCGTCGGCGATCTCGGCGCGCCCGCCGTAGTTCATGCAGAAGTACAGGGTGAGCAGGTCGTTGCCCTTGGTCTGCTCCTGGGCGACCTGGAGTTCCTTGGCGACCGACTTCCACAGCTTGGGCATGCGCCCCACCCAGCGCACCCGGATGCCGAGCGCGTCGAGCTGGTCCCTCGTCTTCCGGATGAAGTCGCGGTTGAAGTTCATCAGGAAGCGGACCTCGTCGGGCGACCGCTTCCAGTTCTCGGTGGAGAAGGCGTACAGGGAGATGTTGCGGACGCCGATCTCGATCGAGCCCTGGAGCACGTCCAGCACCCGCTCGGCCCCGACCTTGTGCCCCTCGGTGCGCGGCAGGCCCCGCTCCTTCGCCCACCGCCCGTTGCCGTCCATGACGATCGCGACATGGTTCGGCACCAGCTCACCCGGGAGCTTGGGCGCGCGGGCACCGGACGGATGCGGCTCCGGCGCCGTGTACTCGCGCCGCTGGCGCCCCAGGATCCCGCGTACGACCATGTGCTTCTCGTCTCCCTCTTACTTCTCGACGTACCTGAGCGAACGCAGCCCGCGCTCCAGATGCCAGTGCAGGTAGGCGGACACCAGCCCGCTGCCCTCGCGGACGTACCGCGCCTCGCACGCGTCCGCCGTCTCCCAGTCTCCCGTAAGCAGCGCCCCCAGCAGTACCAGGGTCTGCGGGGACGGTACGACGCTGCCGGGCACCCGGCAGTCGGCGCAGACGGAGCCGCCGGAGGCGACGGAGAAGAAGCGGTTCGGGCCGGGCATCCCGCACTTCGCGCAGTCGCCGAAGCTGGGCGCGTAGCCGTTGACGGCGAGGGAGCGCAGCAGGAAGGCGTCGAGGACGAGATGGGGTGCGTGCTCGCCCCGGGCGAGCGTCCGCAGGCCCCCGACCAGCAGCAGATACTGCTGCACGGCCGGCTCGCCCTCGTGGTCCGTGAACCGCTCGGCCGTCTCCAGCATGGCCGTCCCAGCGGTGTACCGCGCGTAGTCGGTGACGATCCCCCCACCGTAGGGCGCGATCGTCTCACTCTGCGTGCACAGCGGCAGCCCGCGCCCGACCAGCTCGCTGCCCCGCGCGAAGAACTGCACGTCGACGTGAGAGAAGGGCTCCAGCCGGGCCCCGAACTTCGACTTGGTGCGCCGCACCCCGCGCGCCACGGCCCGCACCCGCCCGTGACCGCGCGTGAGCAGCGTGATGATCCGGTCCGCCTCACCCAGCTTCTGGGTGCGCAGCACGATGCCGTCGTCGCGGAACAGACTCATGGCACCCATTCTCGCCCATGCCGACGGGGCTCCCGCCCGCCCGAGGGAACCACTCGGGATGACGCCGGTGGAGATCGGCGATCGCCGGCAGGAAGACGAGGAGGGCATCCTGCACCGCCCCCGGAGAGCCCTCCCTGAACTCCAGGGTGTGCTGCCCGAGAGTGAGTCTCGTGATGATGTCCAGGCTCTCTTCCGAGATCCCCGCCTGGTCCGTGACGGTGGTCGTGGTGACCCACTCGGACGAGGTCTCCCACGAAACCCCCCGGAGCTCCGAGTGAGGGATCTTCCACCGGAAGCCGGAGTTCAGATACAGGTGGGTGTCCGTGGAGACCACCGCCCCCGTCCTGGCATAGGGCGACTTGAGGTATCCGATCAGGCGCTCCGTCCGGGAGACGCCCCCTCTCCACCTCACCCATCTCATCCGCCAGCCCCCCGAGGCACCCTCGGGCACGACGGTCATGCCCGCACGCAGCAGCAGCAGGCGCAGGGCATCCACGAAGTCCATGGGCTCGGCGTACTGCCGGGGCGTCGGGGCCGCCGGGGCCGTCCGGACGGGGGCACGGTTGTGGATCCAGGGCACGTCCCCCATGAAGTTGCGGTTGCCGCACTGGGGCCGGGGAACGGTACGGCCTTGTCGCTCCTGCTGCCTGAACCGTTCGACGACCTCCTTCGAGATGCGGTCGAGGCTCAGCGTCGGGCCGGCTCCCCGGATGCCGTTCTCCAGGACGTCGATCAGCGCACCGGTGAAGTAGGGGTACCCGCCGGGCGACGTGTACGACGGCTCCGTCCCCGACGCGGACGTCATGATCCAGCTGCCGGGGCCGCTGTAGCCGTCACTCAGCGGCTGGGCCGGATCAGGACGCTCCAGGACCGCGGCGGAGCCGCCCATCGAGATGGCCAGACCGCTGTAGCAGCAGTCGAGGAACGTGATGCGACGGCGCGCGCGGGGCGCCCTCCGCTTCGCGACGTCGAGCAACGTCCGGTACGGCAGCGTCCCGATCGCCAGGTTGTCGTCGTCGGCGCCGGCCATCGCCAGATACAGCTCGGCCCTCTCGCGCTCCCGCAGCCCGTGCCCCGCGAAGTACACGAGAAGCGTGTCGGACGTCGCCTCCCCCGCGTCGCGAACCGCCTTCAGGATGTCGTCGGCGGAGGGCTGCGCGTCGAGGACGGTGACATTGCCACGGGGCAGGCCCCAGACCGTGGGGTCGCACAGCAGCTCGGCCAGTCTGCGGACACCGGCCACCACACCGGGCAGGGGAGCGAGCGGCCGGTAGTCCTCCACGCCGACGAGGACCGCCCGGCTCCCCGCCGGGTCAGGAAGCGTCACCGTCGCCGCCACTCCCCCGCGCCGGCCCCGGCACGATGCCCAGCACCACGGCCGCGCGGGCGGCCTCCTCCGCCGACTCCCCGTAGATGACGCAGCGGGATCCGCCCTGCTCCAACACCAGCCCCGCGGACCCTCGTTCCTCACGGCGCAGCGCACCACGGAAGGTACCGAACGCCCCGATCAAGCCGATGAGGAACGAACCCGAGTCGACGGCAAGGCTGATCCAGGGGAGCCAGTCCGATGACATCCTGCCGTCGTCACGCGCCACACGCTCCCGCCGTACGACGACGGACCGGGCCAGCCGGGGATCCTCGGTGATCCAGTCGGCGAACGACTCCGTCCACCCCTCGCTGTCACTCCACTCGTCGCCCACGTCACCGGACGGCTGAACGCGCGCGACCCTGACCCGTAACTCCATGGCTGAAGCCCCCCTCGATGTTCCCCGGTCCCCCTGGCGGAGAGTCCGGCTCAGGCTAGAGCGCCCCCGCCTCCCATGTCTCGAAATCTGGCGGGATCAGGGAACTTCTCGGGCATCACCTAGAGCGTCTCGCCACGGCTGCGGGCGTTGGCACGGGCCGTCGCCGCGCTGAGCCGCTCGGCGGCGGTCGCGGTACGCAGCGCCCCCGGCTCGGCGTCCCACTCCCGGCCTCCGCCGTAAGGTCTCAGCTGGACGTACGGCCCCTCGTGCCCCATGACGATGCCGACCCGGCCGGTACGGGTGTCGACCACATGGCTGCCGACGGGAGGCTTCACCGCGCCACCTCCGTGAGCGCCGGATCGAGCCCCGGTGACGGGAGAGTGGCCCCGGCCTTTTCCAGCGCCGACCGCAATTCCTTCAATGTCTCCTCCGCCTCCTCGACAACCCTCACTCTGCTCCCCTGTCCTTCCGAGTTTCACGCTTCGTGCACCCAGCGTGACGCTCCGCCTCTACACTCGGCAGGAGTCTGCGCAGACGCCGGGGAACGCCAGGGGACGCCGGAATGACCCAGCTGGAGCTGGGCGCACGGGACTCGGTCTCCGGCGCAGCCCCAGCAACGGCGAGGGCGAGGGCGGTGGTTGCGTCGAGGTCGCCCACGAATTCCCCGGTGTCGTACGCGTCCGGGACAGCAAGGTGGTCCAAGGGCCGGTGCTGGTGATCGGGTCGGTCGCGTGGACGGAGTTCATCGGCGCCGTGGGGACCGCCCGCTTCCGGCCAGTGTCGTGCCTCCGCGCTCCGCGTCAAGGGCGCTGCGCGTCGCCTTCGGCGATGGCCCTCCGGGCCACCCTTGACCCGGAGCGCTCCAGCACGGGTAAGAAGCGAGCGGGCGGCCCGGAAAGACGGGGCCCCAACCGTTGGCAGCCCCTCACGCCGGCTCCCAGTCACCGGAGGAGGGGGCGCATGAGCCGATCCGGGCACGCCGGCTCGGCCAAGCGTCTACCGGCGAGTGGGGGCGGCGGACACCCCCCGCCAGCGGGGGGCGGGCGGGGGCACGGACGGGGGCCACGGGCGGGGGCCACTCATCAACTGCCGGTGGCCGCCGCATCAACTGCCGGTGGCCGCCGCAGCTGACACGATTGGCGGATCTGGGCCACCCTCCCCCACCCCAACAGCCCGTTCCAAGCCCCCTCCTGGCCCAAATCCGCCAATCCCCATCCGAGCGGAGGCTGGTGAGACCCCTGTGACGGACGAGCCCCGGCGCCCCTCCCCTTCCCGGCCCACCCACGGACCGGACCCACACCCCGCCCCCACCCGACGACCGCAACCCGCCAAGCCGACCCGGCGTCCATGCGAGACGCCCCCGCGCACCACCCACCACCCGCACCCGCCAAACCCACCCGGCGTCCATGCGAGGCGCGACCGCGCACCACCCACCCGCCGCTCGCCGCCAAACCCACCCGGTGTCCATGCGAGACGCGACCGCGCCCCCACCACCCACGGTGCTGCGCAGCTGGCCCAAGGGGTGATACCGGGCCGGGCCACTGCTCTTTCGGGCCGCTCGCTCGCTTCTCACCCGGGCTGGAGCGAGGTGTGTCAAGGGTGGCCCGGAGGGCCATCGGCGGAGCCGACGCGGAACGCCGCGTGATCACCGGCGGGATCGGCACCGTCCCCGGCGCGACGATGAACGAGCG